>JBBSJZ010000270.1:0-8022 GCA_038256795.1 Pirellulales bacterium
CTTTGAAGTCGCGGCACTTTCGGAAAAGGCGTCGCGGGGAAAGTCGCACTCCGATTTCACTTCCTATGTCGCGACCAACGGTGGGGCTGTCGATCCCGGCGCGGCTGCCAGTGCGCTCTATCAGTATTACAAGGACAACTACAACGAGCTGATCCCATTCTTGCAAATTGATGCTGAGTTCATCAACGCGAAACACGCTCTGGTCAGCGCGACCATCAACAAAACGAAACTTGATCCGGTCACCTTCAACACCACGGGCGCAACCACTCATCTGAATCAGTCGCTGCAGACGCGGGGTATCTATGCAGCACCCGGCGTGAACGCGCCAGTCTATGAGGGTGCCATCGGCGTCAGCGATTCCGGTGTTGCCGGCGTCGATGTGACGATTCCCGCATTTGAGTTCTCGGTACGCAAACGATTTGAGTTTGTCTCGACTTCTTACCTGCTCGCCATGGTCGCGATGACCGGCCGCGTGAATCAAAACGCCTGGTCGATCTTCGCAGCGGGCGAAGCGTTGTTCCTTGGAGGTGAAGGCGGCGAAGACGAGCAGAACTGGGTTGATGTTACTTACCACTTCGCCGCTCGCCCCAATGAATTCAGTCTTTCGCTCGGCAGCATCACCGGAGTCACCAAACAAGGCTGGGACTATTTGTGGGTGAAGCACGCCGAAAAGGTCGTCGGCGATCGCGTGCTGCAAGTTCCCGAGGCCGCCTACGTCGAGCAAGTCTATCCCGGCGGAAACTTTGACGTGTTGGGAGTCAACTGATGACCCGACGCGTCAAACCTGGCGATCAATTTAAGATCACCGCGACCGAATACAACCGGCTGTTGGTGGCGGCAGAGGCGTTGCATCGTAACCGGCTGCCTGGTGGTGCTGGTCCGCGCACGCATTTGCGGGACGCGTCGACGGTCCGTGTTCACAACACGACTGAAGAATTGGTTCCGATCGGCGGGATCGTCGGCTTCGACGCGCCGCTCACCGATCCGACTGTCGGTCCCGTTGAATTAGCCCGCTTCGTTCGCGACGCGACAATCCAGTGTGTGAAACCAACCGAAGACGAACACACCGGTCGCGTTGGGGTTGCCATCGAACCGATCGCGGCTGATAAGGTCGGTCGGGTCGTGTTCGATGGTGTGGTGGCGGCGCGAGTCAATGTCACCAAGACGTGGCACCGCTTTGCTGATGTTGGCAAAACTGCCAGCGACATTCTGCAATCCAAACCCGATGGCACCGCGCAGATTCTGTGGCGGCGAGATGCGAACGAAACTGGCGATCAGTGGGCAGTCGTTCGCTTAGGTCGACCGGCGGATCCCGTTTACTTCGTGAAGGTTCCCACAGGAGGAATCCAAGCACGCAAAGGGATGCGAACGGGCAGCGCCGATTGCGACCTGTACGAACTCGACAAAGACGGCGAGATCCAGGCAGTCGAGGATCCCGCCGGCGAGACCGTTCGCATTACTGCTCGCAATCATTCGGCACAGCGAATCCGCGGTCCGATCGACGGTTCGGATGAAGACCAATACCTAATCGTCAATTTCGACGGTCACCGCTCGTGGGTCATCCACCCGCCCAAGCAAACGCTGCTCTGCAAACCAGCCAAACGACTCAAAGCGAAATCATGGGGCACCGCACGTGAACTTCGCTTCGATGGCACGTCATGGAAACCGATCGGCGTCAAAGTCTCGGTTTACAACGTCTGCGACTACGCCCTACTCGCCAGCCAACAAATCGTTTGCCACTTCCATGAAGACACGTCGGCCTATTTGACAATCGGTTGCCGTTGCTGTGACGGCAGCAGTAGTTCTAGCAGTTCATCCAGTTCCAGCAGTTCGTCGAGTTCAAGTTCCAGCAGTAGTTCTAGCAGCGATTCATCGTCAAGCAGTTCATCGTCGTCGCCTTCATCTTCCTCCTCATCGTCAGGCAGTTCGTCAAGCAGTAGCGGTTCATCGAGTAGCTCAAGCATGAGCAGTTCAAGCTCATCGAGCATGTCTTCGAGTTCCAGCAGTTCCCCGTCATCGTCCAGCAGCAGCTCATCGGGCTCAAGTTCAAGCTCGTCGAGCAGTGGTTCGTCCTCTTCATCCTCTTCGTCAGGTAGCTCGTCCTCGTCAAGCAGCGGCTCGTCCTCCAGTAGTCCATCATCAAGTAGTTCCGGCAGTTCCTCGTCGTCATCGAAGTCATCGTCGAGCAGCGATTCGTCGTCGTCAGAATCATCGTCGTCCGATAGCAGCGACTCGTCGCTAAGCTCGTCGGCATCCAGCAGCGATTCGAGCGATAGCTCCGATTCCTCTTCGAGTGAAAGCGATTCATCTAGCAGTGACAGTAGTAGCCAATCCAGCGATTCTTCGGAGAGCAGTGACTCAAGCACGTCCACAAGTCTGCCGAGCGTCAGTAGTTCATCGAGTTCCGATGGATCATCATCGGCATCGAGTGGATCGTCGGGCAGTTCGTCAGATTCCAAGTCGAGTGACTCATCGACCAGCGAATCGAGCGATTCAAGTACATCGGTAAGCCTTCCGAGTCTGTCGGGATCAAGCTCATCCGCCAGCGATTCATCATCCAGTGCCTCGCAATCGAGTGGCTCAGGTTCATCGAGTGATTCATCCAAATCCGAATCGAGCGAGTCCACCAGCACGTCAATCAGCTTGCCAAGTCTGTCGGGATCAAGTTCATCCACGAGTGATTCGTCATCGAGTGACTCGCAATCAAGTGGCTCGGGCTCTTTCAGCGATTCATCCGCGTCCGAATCGAGCGAATCCAGTGTCTCAACCAGCACACCATCCATCAGCAGTTCGCAATCGTCTGTCTCCGAAAGCGAGTCATCGACCAGCGAATCATCGAAGTCTGAATCGAGCCAATCCGTTTCAAGCGTGTCAGAGAGTGAGTCAACGAGCCAATCCGACTCGGAAGGTTCGCGATCCTACAGTTGGAATTCGTCGGCTAGCAGTGACGGCGATTCTGATTCAAGCGAATCCGAATCTCAGTCCGAATCACAGTCGACTTCCAAATCCACTTCGCAATCCGCGAGTGAATCTGGAAGTGAGCCGCCGAGTGAATCAAGCATTGACCGAAGTTCGGATTCGCAAAGCTACTCACTGAGCGATTCGGCATCCCACTCCGCCAGCGTTTCAGGCAGCGGTAGCAATAGTGGATCGGGTTCAGGTATTGGCAGCGGTTCAAACTCCAATAGCGGCAGCGATTCCGGATCCGATTCTCGATCAACAAGCACTTCGACGTCCGAAAGTGACTCCGTCAGCGATGGCTCAACAAGCGTCGCAGCATCATCGAGCGATTCCGACTCAGAATCGAACCCGCCATCAATTAGCGAATCCGACTCCGAAGGCTCCGATAGCGATCGGCCGAGTGTTAGCGATGACCCAAGCGTTGGCGATTCGTCTGGCAGCGACAGCGATCCTCCGTCCGAAAGTAACGACTCCACATCCGATTCTGACCGCCCTAGCGACAGCAACGACGGTTCCGATCGCCCCAGCGAGAGTGACTCCAACAGCGAAGGCTCTGATCGGCCAAGCACGAGCGATTCGGACGACGTGCCTTCCGAAGACAGCAGCGGATCGAGCGAACCATGCAACAGCACCTGGATTTGGTCGTGCGGTTGGGAACTGGTTGACAGTGATTGCGAAGACCCTGGCGACCCACCGAGTTCTTCCGGCTCATACGACGGCGCAGTAGCGGGGATGACAGCATGATGCATTGCCCACACCTCACGCCCGACAACCAGTGCGAAGTTGCAAAGCAAATGGCGGGCTGCCGAGTGCAGACAACCCCGACCGCCTGCAACGCGTGCCAAGACAACGACAACCCGTGCGCGATCAACGTCGTCACGATCGGCATGGCATTGGTCAATAAGAAGCGTCGCAAACAAGACACCACCGAGTTGCAGGCACTGCTTCGCAACTACATGCCGGACGACGACCTGATGCCGGCGACGCTGAAGATCAGCAACTATCGGCCTGGTCCCGGCAATGAACTCAAAAAGATGATCGCCTGGTTTGCCAAGCCGAGCGAAACGTGCAACTGCGAAACCCGTGTCGACACGATGAACGACTGGGGTGCCGAAGGTTGCCGCCGAAACATTGACACCATCGTCGATTGGTTACTCGAAGAAGCCCAAGCAAGAGGACTCCCGCATGGAAGGTTTACCGCAACAATCGCCCGCAGTCTCGTCAACACTGCCATCCGAAAGTACGAACGCAAATTCCCCGAAGGGGCACCCGAACCAGACCAAGATGATCCGGAGGACGACTTCGATCGTTGAGCGATGTTTCCTCATGAACCTCGACCGCCGCGACGATCGACTGCAAGACTGGATGCGACAGTTGCCCGATCCGTGGCCCTTCCCGGAACCCGAGCGTTTCACCGCGATCGACGGCCGCCGCGTAGCAACGCCGCCACAGTGGCGGGCTGGCAACGGAGCGTGGGGATGTTACCGATCGCATTTGCTGATTCTGGAAAAGTGTCTGCTCGAACACATCGACTCGTATGTTGTCTTTGAAGACGACGCAGGATTTGGCGACGACTTTTGCGAACGCTTGCAGCAATTCGTCGCGGAAATGCCGGCCGACTGGGGCATGGCGTATCTCGGTGGACAACACCTGTATGCCGGAAAGAACCCGCCGCACAAAGTCAGCGAGCATGTCTATCGTCCTTACAACGTGAATCGCACGCATGCATTCATGGTGCGCGGACGCGACGCGATGAAGACTCTGTATCGCCATCTGACTTGGAACGACTGGCACACCAAACATCATATCGACCATCACCTCGGTCGGCTGATCCAGCGTCGATACCAAGCTCTCGTGCAGGGCAAGAACATCCAAAAAGAATCCATCGCGGTCTATACGCCCGATCGCTGGCTCGTGGGTCAACTGCCGACGAAGTCGAACATTTGCGGGCGGAAGTGGAGTCAAACGCGTTTCTTCAACGATGCCAAGAACGCGGATCACTCCGACGCACCGTTCTTCGCGGTCCTCGGACCACACCGCGCCGGTACCTCGTGCGTCGCGATGGTCATGCACCATCTCGGTGTTCACATGGGCAACCAACTCGGTGGCTACGAAGCGACCGGAGGCGGTGAGGCACTCGGACTCTCACAGCTTTGCGAAAAGGTGATGCGATTCCCGGCAACCGAGCCGAACGTCAGCGACGAGCAACTGACTCAAATGCTCAAGTCCTGGATCGTCAGTCGCAAGTCGGAAGCAAACAGAGACAAGACGGTCGCCGGAGCGAAGTATCCGCACCTGTGTCGTTTCGTAAATCACCTGCATGCCGGACTCGGTGATTCGTTACGAATCGTCTCCGTCGAACGCGACATCGAGGCGTCGATTGAATCGCTGCAAAACCGCAGCGAGAAACATCGAGGCCAATGGTTCGCAGCAAACGACGAAGAGTGCGAGACGCTGCAGCGTAGTCTCCGCGATCATCGCGACAGTTTCATCGCCGAACACCCGGACGTGCCGGTGTTCAGGATCGAGTTCGCCGAGTTGGTGACATACGCCGAAGAAGTGATTCGCAACTTGGTCGAGTTCCTCGGCATCACGCCAACACCGGACGAAATCCAGTCGGCGGTTGAACACGTTAATCCAGATCTCCGGAAGTTTGGGTGAACAACATGGTCGTAAATATTTCAACCGCGGACATCACGTTCTGCATCAAAACGATTCACCGGCCTTGGTCCTGCCATCGGCTGGTGGAGTCGCTGCGTGAGCATGTTGCGAATCCAACGATCGTCGTTGTCGACGACGGGCGGCCGGAACTTCGATTCAGCGAGAAGTATCCCGAAACGGCTAAGCATTGCGAGGTCGTCAATCTCGATCTTCACGATGTTGGCGTAGGCGTAGGACGCAACGCAGCGATTGACGCGGCGCAGACCGAGTACATCTTCCTGCTCGACGATGACCACGTGATCACAGCAGATTTCCATATCGACCGTGTTTGCGAGTACTTCACAGAGTATGAACTCGACCTCCTCGCCGTTCGCCAGGGCGGAGGCGGCCGGCCGACGATGCTTTCGCTACTGATGAACGGCAAACGCATCTGGATGCATCGCGGCGAACACCAGCGAGTCGGCGCTGTCGCTTGGTGCGACATGGTCAGCAACGCGTTTCTCGCTCGCAAGGAAACCATCGCAAATCTTCGTTGGGATGAGGCTCTCAAAACTTACGAGCACTGGGAGTTCTTCTACCGCGCCAGTCACGTCGCCAAGCTGCAAATCGCAGTGGCCACGGATTGCTCGGTTGTGCATGCCCACGTTGCCGGCACGGGCTACCGAGACCTGCGTGGTCGATCCAAGTTCCGAGCGATGGGCCTGAGAAAACACGGTTTTCATTCACTTCGCTATCCCGGAGGTCAAATCGTCCGTGCGTGACCAAGCCACTTTCTGCATCAAAACGATCCATCGCCCGTACTGCTGCGCCGCACTCGTTCGCAGCATCCACGAGCACTACGGCGATGATCGTCCGTTGATTCACGTCCTGGATGACGGCAAGCCTGAACTACGCTTCACGGCTGTTTGTCCCGATGAAGCCGCGATGGCCGACAAGGTCATCATCTCGCCTTACGACATCGGACTATCTGCCGGCCGCAACCGACTGCTCGATGCCGGTGACACGCCGATCGTCATTTTCACCGACGACGATCATCTCGTCACCCATCAAACGCGATTGCCTGAACTGATCGCTACCTTGAATAAGCACCACGACCTCGACCTGCTCGCGACGCTCAGTAACGACGAAGAGCGTCCGCGAATGCTGCGAGTCGACAACCGCGTCTTGCACATTGCCCAAGGCAGTTACAAAAAGCACCGTTCAGTCCGTTGGTGTCACTACGTCGGTAATTGCTTTGTCGCCTACCGCGACATCTTGCAGGCGATCCGCTGGGACGAATCGCTCAAGGTCGAAGAACACTGGGACTTTTTCTGGCGAGCCAAGATCGCTGGCATGTACGTCGGCGTCGACGTCAATCACTCATTCAAACACGAGCACATCGACCCGCCAGGCTACGTTCGCCGCCGGCCTGAGTTCCTCGACGCCGGATTGCAAAAGCACGGATTACGAAAGGTGGTGTGGCGATGATCGACATCCCAGCTCTCGAGTTCCACCTCGCGCACGGCTGCAATCTGTCGTGCCAACAGTGCAGCCATTACAGTAACTTCCATCTCGCTGGGAAAATGCCGACGCCGGATGACGCACTTCGTGAGTACTCGCATTGGACGAACCGAATCAGACCGAAGCGTTTTGCACTGCTCGGCGGAGAGCCGCTGTTGAATCCTCACTTGATTGAGCACCTGCGATTGGCTCGTGAATCATGGCCGCATTCAGACTTGATGCTCGTCACTAACGGCTTCTTCTTCGATCGCCATCCGGAATTGCCGGCAGCGCTCGTCGAGACTAACTGCCAACTCGAAGTAAGCCAGCACGGAACGCATGAATCGTATCTGGCTCGCTTCAATGTAGCCAAGAAATCAGTGTGGCAATGGCGAGCCGACTATCCGGGCATCCAGATCAAGATTCGGCAATCCCATCAAGGTTGGATGCGACAGTACCGAGTCGAAAACGGCAAGCCGATGCCGTTTGATTCCAAGCCGGCTGCAGCATTCAAAGTTTGCATGCAGAAGACGTGTACGCAATTATTCCGGACATTCCTTTTTAAGTGCCCGGCACTTGCGTATCACGCCTTGATGGAACAACGACTGAAACTTGAAAGCGTGCCCGCGTGGCAACTGTTCCGTGACTACCAAGCGTGCATGCTGACTGCGACGGATGACGAGCTGCGAGCGTTCGTTGAAACCAAGGCGTTACCGCAATGCGGACTGTGTCCGAGCAATCGTGTTCCGTTCAAGCATCCCGACCCAACTCAAAGGAGTGAGATTCGATGACGCGTCCACCTGGTTCATTTAGTGGCGATGGTCCGCCTCCTTGGCATCCGTTCGTTCCACCGTTCGACCCGCCCGGCAGTCCGTCACCACCTATGCCGCCGCCTCCCGATCCGCCTGAAGGATCAAGTAC
>JBBSJZ010000271.1:0-8009 GCA_038256795.1 Pirellulales bacterium
TAGCGATCACCAATGCACACGGTCGATTCGTCAGCATTGTCGAGCGTTAGATTTTCGCCGAAGCCGCCCGGACCGAAATCCAAGTCGGGGAATTCGCATCGCCACGCCGCGTAGTGGCTCGACGCGTAACACAAGATCGCCTTATCTGGGCCGCCGTGGTTGACGGTATCCGCGACCTCGTCACCTTCGATGCCTGTCGTGCTGACGACGACGGATGAAGTGATCGGTCGTTTGTCAAAGGCACTGGTCCAGAGCCGGTTTTCGACGTCGCGTGACGCGGGGTCGCCACCGCTTTGGGCGCGGCCGATTTGAATGCTGGCAACGGTCGCAGTTGGGGTTGGGATGGTGGTGAATCCGATTGCGAGAGCGGCGGGACAAGCGATGCCAACGAATGAACGCAAGTATTGAAATAACAACGGCTTGCGTCAACCTCGGGCGGCCGAGGGGTCGTTGTGAGAAACGCGACAATTCGCTACAATCGCCGACTGCAAAAATAGCTTTTTCGCCGTCCCCACGGGGGCGGACCCTCGCGTTCTCTCGCACGGATCAAGACGTTGGCTGAAGACGACGGCAATAACATCGGCGGCGGTACCACTGGCCCCGCGACCCCTGAGGGTGACGGCAACTCGGGCGGTTTCGGTTTCGACCAGACCAATCGTGGCGCCGGAGCGCTGCGAATGATCCAATTACCGATCGAGGACGAACTCCGCGACAGCTACTTGACGTACGCGATGAGCGTCATCGTCAGTCGGGCCTTGCCGGACGTGCGCGACGGACTCAAGCCGAGCCAACGCCGCATTCTCGTCGCCATGAACGACCTCAACCTCGGGCCGGGTGCCAAGCGGGTCAAGTGCGCCAAGATCTCCGGCGATACGTCGGGGAATTACCACCCGCACGGTGAGAGCGTGATCTATCCGACGCTCGTGCGGATGGCGCAAGAATGGAACATGCGCAGTTTGTTGATCGACAAGCAGGGCAACTTCGGCAGCGTCGCGGGGCTGCCGCCAGCTGCGATGCGATACACCGAAGCTCGCTTGAGCGCCGTCGCCGCATCGATGCTCGACGACTTGAAGCTCGATACCGTCGATTTCATTCCGACGTACGACGAAGTGCGAACGGAACCTACGGTGTTGCCCAGCCGTTTTCCGAACTTGCTCATCAACGGTTCCGGTGGCATTGCAGTCGGAATGGCCACCAGCATCCCGCCGCACAATCCGACGGAAGTTTGCGATGCGGTGATTCGGCTCGTCGACGATCCGGAGACGACAATTGACGAGTTGATGGAAATTATCCCCGGTCCCGACTTCCCGACTGGCGGAATCATTTGCGGTCGCGCCGGCATTCGCCGCGCCTATCGTACCGGACGCAGCACCATTGTCGTTCGCGGCCAGTGCAAGATCGAGGAGATGAAGGGCAACCGCAGCCGCATCGTTGTCACCGAGATTCCCTACCAGCAATACCGTGACCGGGTGATCGAAAAGATCGCCGCGCTCGTTAATGGCGACAAGGTCAAGGGCATTTCGGGCATCCGCGACGAGAGCGATTTGAAGGAGCCCGTGCGGTTGGTGATCGAGCTCAAACGGGATGCCGATCCCGACGTCGTGCTCAACCAGCTGTATCAGTTCTCGCCGCTGCAAGACACGTTCTCGATGATCTTCCTGGCACTCGTCGACGGCAAGCCGCGCGAGTTGACGTTGAAGGAGATGCTGCAGGAGTTCATCCGTCACCGTGTGACCGTGATTCGGCGGCGAACGCAGTTCCTGCTCGCACGCGCCCGTCGTCGTAAACACACCGTCGAAGGCTTGCTGCTCGCGCTCGCCAACATCGATGAAGTCATCAAGACGATCCGCACCAGCCGCACGCAACCTGAGGCCAAAGAACGCTTGATGAAAATCGAGTGTCCGGCTGCGATGATGCAGCGGGCGCTCGGCGATAGCGGTTTTGACCAATTCGTGCTTGAACGCGGAAAGTCGGATTCCTACACGCTCACCAGCGTCCAAACCGACGCGATTCTGCGGATGACGCTCGGCCAGTTGGTCAACCTTGAACAAGAAAAACACACCGCCGAGCATGCCGAATTGCTGATCGAGATCACCGACTATCTCGACATTCTCGGTGACCAAAAGCGCATCTACGGCATCATCAAGGACGACCTCGAGGAAATGAAACGCCGCTTCGGCGACGCGCGGCGAACGCAGATCAGCTTCGAGGAGGTCGGCAACATCGATCTTGAGGATTTGATCACGGAGGAAACGATGGTGGTTTCCATCAGCCACCGCGGTTACATCAAACGAACAGCCTCGAGCGTTTACAACACCCAACGACGCGGTGGCAAGGGACTCAAGGGCGCCAAGACCGACGACGAGGATCCGATCGAGCACCTGTTCGTCGCCAGCACTCACGACTACTTGCTGTTCTTCACAACGACCGGCAAAGTCCGCTGGCAAAAAGTCTATGATTTGCCGCAGCTTAATCGCGAGAGCAAGGGCCGCGCGATCGTCAACCTGCTCAACCTGGATCCGGATGAACAGGTCGCTGAATGCCTCGCCGTTCGGAATTTCAAGCAAGACGGTTTCTTCATCATGATGGCCACGCGCAGTGGTCTGGTGAAGAAAACGAAACTCGAACAGTACAGCCGACCTAAGAAGGGTGGCATCATCGCCATCAAATTGCGCGAGGGCGATGAGCTCGTCGATGCGGTCGTCGTCGGTCCTGAAGACGAAGTTGTGCTCGTCACGAGCAGCGGCATGGCGATCCGGTTCAACGAGAGCGATGCGCGGCCGATGGGACGCAATACCTCCGGCGTGAAAGGAATCTCACTGCGTGGCGAGGACACCGTCGTCGGCATGGTCGTTGCCGACCCCGACGCCACCTTGCTCACCGTGTGCGAGAACGGTCACGGTAAACGTACTCCGTTCGGTCCCAACGCGGTCGCGGACGACGACGAATCGGGCGATGATAAGCCCGCGGATGAAAAAGCGACGGAGGATGAAACCAGTCCGTCGAGCCAGCGTTACCGCACCCAACGCCGTGGCGGCAAGGGCGTTCGCGACATCCGCACCAGCACCCGAAATGGCAAGGTCGTCACGATCGCTCGCGTGCAAAGCGAAGACGAAGTGTTCATGATGACCGCCAAGGGGAAAATTCAGCGGATCAAGGCCGACGAAATCAATGTCATTGGTCGCAACACGCAAGGCGTTCGGATCATGAACGTCGATGCCGGTGACCAACTCATCGCCGTTGTCCGCGTCCCACCCGAGGAGGATGCCCCCGACGAGCTTGAGCCCGTTCCCGTGATCGATCCGAGCGACGATGAAGCCGAGAGTGTGGATCCGGTTGATCGCCTCGATGCGGAACTCGCGGACGACGAAGCCGATATCGAGGGTGGTGGTGTTGGCACCGATGCGCCGGACGACGAAGCTTAGTCGGGTCATTGGCCGCTGCGGCGGCCGTGGGTTATCGGCCGTGGGTTATCGGCCGGCCTGGATAAACTCTTCCGCCGAAAGTTTTCCGTCGTTGTTCTTGTCGAACTTAGGGAAACGGTTCGGTGCTTGTTTGGCATCGGGTTGTGCCTTGAGGAACTCGTCTCGCGATAGATAACCGTCTTGGTCGACGTCGCGTTTCGCGAATGCGGCTTTGCGATCAAAAGGTTGGCTATTGGCCGCGGGCTTGCCACTGCCAGCTGGCCTCTTGTTTGCGTTGGAAGCTGCTGGTGACGTGGTCTTCTTGTCTGATTTCCACGCTGGTTTTGCCGCCGGATGCTTGGCGAGTTCGGCGCGCATCGATGCCAGGATCTTCGTTTCTTTGGCGGCCAAGTTACGTGTCTCGTGAGGATCCGCGACGTAGTCGTAAAGCTCAAACTCAGCCGGGATCGCATTGTCCGTGGGTTCCGTATCCCATTCTTTCCACTCGACCATGCGATAGCGGGTATTCCGAATCGCTCGGCCGAGCCGGTCACCGCGTGGATAGACGTGCGTCACGTAGGGACGCGCGGATGCGGATGGATCGCTCAAGGCGGCCACGAAGCTTAGGCCGTCGATAGTCTGGGGAGGATCGATTTTCGCGAGTTCACAAAGCGTCGGGAACACATCGACCGTCTCGATCATCGCGGACGTCTTCGCAGCCGCGGAGTGACCGGGGGCTGAAACGATCACGGGGATACGGGCGGCTTGCTCGTAATTCGTGTGCTTGCACCACATGCCGTGATCGCCAAGATGCCAACCATGGTCGCCCCAGAGAACGATGATCGTGTTGTCAGCCAAACCAAACTGATCGACGGCATCGAGGACTTTTCCGACTTGGGCATCCATGTAGCTTGTCGCAGCGTAGTAGCCGTGGATCAAGTGCCGGGTTGTTGACTCTTCGTTGGCATCGCGTCCGTCCATATCCGAGTAATTGAGCAGCTCACCATAATTGGTAGCAGCATACGTCGGTGCATCCGTTGGCGGCTGATGCGTGGTCGGCATCGGCAGCGACTCTGGCTTGTGCAGATCCCAGTACTTCTTGGGAGCGACGAATGGCAGGTGCGGCTTCATGAACCCGACGGCGAGAAAGAACGGCTTGTCCTTCGCTTGACTCGCTGAGCCCAGGCGAGTGATTGCTTCACGAGCGATCTCGCCGTCGGCATAGAATTCGTCGGGCACGTCGGCGGATTCCGTCGCTGGACCGCGCACTTTCCCACTCTTGTCCTTCGTCATCGCGCTGCGGCTCGACGGCAGTGCATAGCCAGGCGATTTAGGCCGCCACGACGCCGTGCTCCATGACGCCTTGTCGTCGATGTTGCCGTGACCGACGTGCAGAATCTTGCCGAGTCCTTGCGCGTCGTAGCCATGATTCAAAAAGTGCTGGGTCATCGTCGTGACATCGGGCGCCGCCCGGCGAAAGTGCGTCGCCAAGTCATAGACGCCGAGCGTTTGCGGGCGCATCCCCGTCATCAACGAATTGCGACTTGGCGAGCAAACGGCTTGGTTGCAATACGCCGATAAGAAGAGAACACCGCGATCGGCCAGCCGATCGATGTTCGGCGTTACCGCTTGATCATCGCCGTAACACCCCAGCGTGGGCTTGAGGTCATCGACGCAAATCAACAGCACGTTGGGACGATCGGCTGCCGAAGCAGCCGTGGATAATAGCGCCAGCACAACTGGCGGTAGCCATCGATGCATCATCAACTCGTTTGCGCAGAGGGAGGGGATCGGCGTCGGACGTTCGCATCCAATGCCACCCCCTCAGCTTACCCGATCAAAAACCGCCTGGGCTGGAGAATTCGGCGTAATCGTCGAACTCACTGTGACGATCCGGAGCCCGATTGCTGAAACGCGTGAAGTCAGCTTCCCAGGTCAATTGGACGTCGCCGACGGGACCATTTCGTTGTTTGGCGATGATGATTTCCGCTTGACCGGCGTACTGGGCCTTCTCGTCGCCACGGTGGTAATATTCCTCGCGGTGAACGAACATCACGACGTCAGCATCTTGTTCGATCGCACCGGATTCGCGCAAGTGGCTGAGCCGAGGACGGTGATCCTTGCCTTCTTCCGCTTGCCGGTTGAGTTGGGACAAACACAAGAGTGGGACTTCGAGTTCCCGCGCCATCCCCTTGAGCCGCCGCGCGATCTTGGCGACCTGTTCTTGCCGCGGGTCACGTGAGTTATCCGGTTCAATCAATTGCAAGTAGTCGACCACGATCAACCCCAATGAACCCGCGCTGCGTTTGATGCGCCGCGCCGCCGCCGAGATCTCGCTCACGGTGCGGCTGGGCGAGTCGTCGACGAACAACGGAGCCTGGCTGATCTCGTTCGCTTTGGAGATCAAGCGATCGCGGTCATCGGACGAGATCGTGCCGTTTCGCAGTCGGTGACCGTTGACGCGAGCGAGTGAACACAGCATTCGGTCAGCCAATTCGATGCCGGACATTTCGAGGCTGACGAACAGCGCGGGTGAACGTTGGTTGATTGCGGCATGTTCGGCGATGTTCATCGCCAGCGCCGTTTTTCCCATGGAGGGGCGGGCGGCGAGGATGATCAATTCGCCGTTGTGAAGGCCGCCGGTCATCGTGTCGAAATCCGACAGCCCGGTTTCGCAACCGCCGTCGACGTACTCGCCGCTCATGCGAGCTTCCATGCGATCCATCGCCGCGTGCAACACGTCGCTGATGCTGCTCACCGATTGCGACGAGCGACCGTCCATGATCGCGAAGACCTTCTGTTCCGCTTGCGCGCACAACTCACGCGAGTCGGACGCTTGGTCGTACGCATCGCGCAGGATTTCCGTGCTGGCTTGAATCAATCGTCGGTAAACCGCTTTGTCGCTAACGATGCCCGCGTAGTAGACCGCGTGGGCCGCGTTGGGGACTGAGGCGGAAAGCTTGGCGAGGTACGCGGCACCGCCGATTTTGTCGTAATCGCCGGCCGTTCGCAAACGTGACACGAGCAACGTGATGTCGATCTTATGTCCTTCGTCATACATTTCGCGAAGGTGATGGTAGATCTTCTGGTTCGCCTCGTCGTAGAAGTCCTCGGCCTTGAGCGAGGCTACTTCGTCACACGCTTGTGGGAGCAGCATGATGCTGCCCAGCACACCCATCTCGGCCTCGAGATCGTACGGCGGTTGACGCTGCAGGATCTCGGCAGCGCTGACTTCACGTTTCTTCTTGCCGCGGCGCTGCGACGGGTCTTCTGCAATCATGGGACCATCCTTGGGTTAGCTGGCTCGGAGAATCGATTCGATACGGTCAAGCGCTTGGCGAGCGGACATCGCGCTGGGACCACGACCGAGAGGCTTGCCGGTTTCGATCCACTGCTCGACTTTCTTGGCCGCCAAGATCGCCGACGTGTGGCTCTTCTGGTTGTAGTGTCGTGAGATTTCGTTGAAAGCGGCAGAAGTCAATTGGCGCGAGAGATACATCGCCAGCATTCGTGGTTCCGTGATCGACCGCGTTTGTTTCGCTTCCCGAAGTGATTGTTGTTGCAAGCCGAATGTCTCGCACACGGCACGCTCGATCGCCATCAATGTGACGGTCGGTGTTTGGCTGCGCAACATCTCGCCGCCAAATTGGCGAATCTCGGACATCGTCGGCATCCGCTGGTACATCCGCTGCAGCATCCCGACGAGATTCACCACACCACTACTCATCCGTGCGTCACCACCGATCATCACGTTGATCTCGTTGACGATCTCTTCCGGCCAAGCCAGTGGGCATGATTTGTTGATCAACCGCAACAGCAATTGCTTCCGCGTGCTCGCATCCAACGGCTGCATCGGACACACCAATCCGCCCGCCATCCGTCCGGCCAGCTCTCGGGTTAATCCGGAAATTTCGGAGGGCGATTGATTCGCCGTGAAGATCAAGGGGCGGCCGGCGGCGGCGAGTGTCTCGACCGTGAACAACATCTCCCGCAGCGTCGCGCGCTTGGACTCGATGAATTGCACATCATCGACGAGCAACGCATCGACCTCGCGGTAACGACGTCGAAACGCGGGCAAGCCCGTCGCACTGACACTCGTGATGAAGTCGTTTGTGAACTGTTCAGCCGTCAATATCATCACGGTTCGCATGCGATGGTAGCGGCGAAACTGTTCTGCGATGGCATAGAGCAAATGCGTCTTGCCAACCCCAGTGCTGCCAAACAGAAACAACGGTGAAGCCGTCCCGGGGGCTTGGCACACCATGGTCGCGGCCGCGTGAGCGAGTTGATTGCAACTACCCGTAATGAACTCCGGCATGGTCATGCCGCTCTTGAGTTCTTTCGGGGTCGGGCCGTTCGCATTGCCGGTCGTGTTTCCGTTGTCATTCGCATCGAGCGATTGCGGCGACTGGGTGCGTGGCTGGCTTGGTGACGCGGTTACCGAGGGAGCTCGGTGAGCATCACGCGATGGGGCGCTGCTTTCCTGGAAGACATTGCCGATGGACCGCGGTGCTTGGGAGCTCTTGCGTGCACCCGTGCGAGAGGTTGGGCCCGCGGCACGGTTGCCGATTGAGGCAGAACCACGCGTTGATGATCGCGTCGCGA
>JBBSJZ010000272.1:0-8008 GCA_038256795.1 Pirellulales bacterium
CAGTTCATGCGGGCCAGTGCCAGATCCATATTGCGACCGCTGGCGGCCATGCAAAGTCCGTTCTTTTGGCTGATTTGACCGTACAAGCCGTCAAACTCATCGTCGCCGATGAGTGCCGGGTCGGCACCGGCCATCTTGTAACCCGCCATGGGTTTTTGTGACTGCATCGCCGTTCGATTGCGGCGGAAGTTAGCTTCCGCGGGCGGTGCCATGCGAACGCGTGGATCCCAGCTCGGATGGCTGCCCAGCCAAGCCAGCGTCTCGGGACTGAAGCCCTCCATCGCGAGCTGGGGCATCAGATCGTGGTAGTTGAAATTGAAGTGACGAATCCAGCCATCGGTGAGGATGATGTCGGCGTCAAGAATCTGGCCGGTCTCGGGATGAACGCGGCTCGGTCCGATTGCGGTGCCGATGTCGTTGTTGAGCCAGCGGATGAAGTTGTAGCGGACGTCCTCGGGGTCCTTTTCCATGTGAGCACGGCTTTGGGCGTCTTGGTACTCGATCACGATCGCGTCAACGATTCCGACTTTCTCGAACGCCTTGTTCCAATAGTCCACGCCGGATTTGATCCAACGTCGATAGCGGACTGGCGTGGTGTGCTCGACGTAGAAACGAATCGGTTCCTTGGGTGGACTCAGCTTCAAATTGGCGTCGCGCTTTTCGAGGTGCCAACGGTTGATGTAGCGGACACGCGTGTCATCATCCTCGTACTTGCTCAAGTCGGAGAACGAGGTCGTGAAGTAGCCAACTCGCTCGTCGGCGGCGCGTGGCTTGAAGCCGGTCGTCGTCGGTTTCACTTCGCTGAATGAGTAGTGGATCGTTTGCAACTTGCCACCATTACCGACGATCTCAAACGCGAGCTCAACGTTCTCGGGGAACACCTTGGCGGACTGGATCGTGAACAAACGAGGATTGGTGATGCGGACGGACGAACCAAAGAATCGTGTCGCGTTACTGATCAGCAAATCGTCAAGATCGATGACCGGACCGCCAGCGGGTCCGATCGCCAAGATCGGTACATCCAGCAGCACTTGGTCGGTAAACAATCGCTTGACGGAGGCCTTGGACTCGGGGTCGCCGGTGGCTCGTGTTTCCAAGTTCGGAGCGATGAGGGCCATGCGATTGTCATAGCGACGCCATTCGACGACCCAGTCACCGGCTTGCAGCCCCGCGTAGAGATCGCCGCTGCTCACGGTGAGTGCGATAAAGAACCGCTTGCCAGCGAAGTTCTTGGGCAACTCGCCGATGAGCTGGCTATCCTTCTCACGCTTCCACAGGCTGAAAAGGCCTTTGCTATCGCCTTGATCATTGACTGCGACTTGGGTGAAGCCTTCGGACGCTTTGTCAAATGGCGGCAAATCGGCGGCTTGAACCGAGTTGGCCGCGAGCCCCAGCAGCGAGGCGCAGGCGATGGCATTTACAAACGGACGGTACATGAATTTGATTCCGCGGAAGGTCGAAGTTTCGTAGCGAAACGATGGGTTTGAGCTCAGCACCCAGGTTAATTAGCGGTGGAGAGGTTCGTGAGACATGATTGCCTGCTTACATGGGACGTGATGAAGCGTGCTTCAGTGCGATCCCTTTTACCGTTTTATCCGATAAAAATCTCGAAATCTAAACAATCTGCCGCAAACTTTTCCGCGGGGGGTGCCTCGGCCAGGGCTGGGGAAAGGCAAGCGACCTCGTAAAACCGGCTAAATACGAGCTTCAGGGCGGCGACTCGACATTGACGCTAGGCGCCTCGGGCTCAACAATTGTCGGGACAAGATAATTAGTGGGAGTCCGTCACCGATTCCCCGGTCACTCCTTTGACTCGTTCGCCATCACCCGTTAGCCCCCATTTTCCGCATGAACCCGCTGCAACAGCAAGATCCGCTCGTCTGGGACGCCATCCAAGCCGAAGCCACTCGGCAACAGGATGGGTTGGAAATGATCGCGAGTGAGAACTACACCAGCCTCGCCGTGATGCAGGCCGCTGGTAGCGTGTTGACCAACAAGTATGCCGAAGGCTATCCAGGCCGGCGCTACTACGGCGGTTGCGAGCACGTTGACGTCGTTGAGAACTTGGCCATCGATCGGGCGAAGGAATTATTCGGTGCCGAGGCTGCGAACGTCCAGCCTCACAGCGGATCGCAAGCCAACACGGCCGTGTACCTCGCGGCCCTCGAAGTCGGCGACACCGTGCTCGGTCTCGACCTCGCCCAAGGCGGTCACTTGACCCACGGCATGAAGCTAAACATCAGCGGCCGGCTCTACAATTTCATCAGCTACGGTGTCGACGCCAAGCATCATCGCCTCGATTTCGACCAGATCGCCAAACTCGCTCGCGAGCACAAGCCGAAGATGATCGTCGCGGGCGCGAGCGCCTATCCCCGCGAGATCCCGCATGACCGCTTCGCCGAGATCGCTCGCGAAGTCGGCGCGATTTTGATGGTCGACATGGCCCATTACGCAGGCCTTGTGGCCGCCGGGATCCACAACAGCCCGGTACCGTATGCGGATTATGTCACCACGACGACCCACAAGACATTGCGGGGCCCGCGCGGTGGTTTGATCTTGTGCAAGGAAGAGCACCTCAAGGCAATCAATCGCAACGTTTTCCCCGGAACCCAGGGCGGCCCGCTGATGCACGCCGTCGCGGGCAAAGCCGTTTGCTTTGGCGAAGCACTCGCCGCCGATTTCAAAGCGTACGGGCGAGCCGTGGTTGCCAACGCGCAAACGCTCGCTGAAACCCTGATGAGCGCCGGATTGAGACTGGTCAGTGGCGGTACCGACAATCACTTGATGCTCGTCGACGTGAACGCGGTCGGACTTGGCGGCAAGCGAGCCGAAGCGGTTCTCGATGCGTGCGGCATCACCGTCAATATGAATATGATTCCCTTCGACACACGCAAACCGATGGACCCGTCGGGTATCCGCATCGGTACCCCCGCGTTGACGACGCGGGGGATGGGAACGAGCGAGATGCGCCGCGTCGGCGGCTGGATCCACGAGGCGCTCACGCACGCCGAAGACGCTGCGGTTCACGCTAGTATCCGTGCCCAGATCAGCGAACTGTGCGACGGGTTCCCCGTGCCCGCCGGTCGTCTCGCCACCGCCTGTGCGACCTAGTCGCCGTGAGAACCAATGAAGGCTGCTTGGAAAAATTTAACCCGCTGCGTGAGCGAGGGACTCCAGGCTTTTCCCTCGCTTGCACAGCGGGTAACCAAGCCAGGCCAATGAGTCCCGGCGACCTAGAAACCCTTTACCCTTCACCCTTCGAACTCCGCCCATGCATCGCATTCTGATCGCTGACGACAACGCGGCCAACCGCGAGTTGCTCGAAGCCTACCTCGTGAACATTGAATGCGAGCTCGAGACTGCAGTCGACGGCCAGGACACGCTCGACAAGATCGCATCCTTCGGGCCTGACTTGGTGCTATTGGACGTGATGATGCCCAAGCTGAGCGGCTTTGAGGTGTGCAAGAAAATCAAGGATGACCCAATCACCAAGCGAGTGATGATTTTGATGGTCACGGCGCTCAACGAACTGGGCGATCACGAACGCGCCGTCCAGTCCGGTACCGACGACTTTCTCAGCAAGCCAGTCAACAAGATTGAACTCGTCAAACGAGTTCAAAACATGTTGAAACTCAAAGGCACCGAGGACGAACTTGAGCGACTGCGGCAATACATCCAAGAGATGGAAGATGAACAATCGCTCCGTCGTCCGGGTCAGATTCACCAACCCTAATTTTTAGTCGTGACCAAGCACTCGCTGTGGCGGACCACTAGGCTTTGGCCTTCATGCGTTCGAGCAATCGACCTGGACTGCCCATCGCGTGGTAGCCGCCGTCGACGTGCAGGATCTCGCCGGTGATGCCTTCGCTCATGCTGCTGAGCAGGAATGCACCACTCTTGCCGACTTCTTCGTGGCTCACATTCCGGCCGAGCGGAGCCATGTGCTCGTAGAGTTCGAGCATTTCTTCGACGCCGGCAGCACGTCCCGCGAGTGTTCGGATCGGGCCTGCGGAAAGCGCGTTGACGCGGACTCCCTGGGGCCCCATGTCGTAGGCCAAATAGCGTACAGTGGCGTCGAGGGCGGCTTTGCAGATGCCCATGACGTTGTAACCGGGCACGCATTTTTCGCCGCCGAAATAGGTCATCGTGGCGATTGCCCCACCCGGATTGAGTATCTCTTTTGCGGCGGCAGTGACGCTAATGAGTGTATAAACACTCACATCCATGGCCAATTTGAAACCTGCACGGCTGGTGTAGACCGTATCGCGGCCCAGGTCATCGCGATCGGCGAAGGCGATCGAATGCAGCACAAAGTCAATTTTTCCAAAAGTTTTGGCGGCGTGGTCGAAAACACTGCGGATGTCTTCGTCCTTTTGCGCGTCCATGGGCACGAGAAACTTGGCGTTCTCGCACTTGTCCGTTAGCTGGGAGACGCGTCGACGGTTTCGTTGCCGTTCGTCATCCGGTCGATCGGGCAAGTGGGTGAAGCCGCACTCGCCACCGTTATTCATGATTTCCTGGGCGATTGCCCAGGCGATGGAGTGGTCGTTGGCGACACCGAGAATGATGCCTTTTTTTCCACTAAATAGCATTTCTGTTCTTTCTTCCAAATTTTCAATTGCGGCGTTGATGCCGGGACCAGCGATCGAGCGAGCTGAGCATACCCAAGACGTGCCCGAGCCCCAAGGTACGTGCGAATTGGCAAGGCTGAGCTCAATCGTCATTGATCCCACAAAATTGACAGCGAAATGATGCATAAGATGACTGAAATGGAAACGTCCGCGGGATCCCGAGAGATGGCTAGCGAGGACGCTGCCGAGCTGACGCTCGCCATGGATTTGCTGCGTGGCATGGACGAGGAAGCCTCGCGAGAGCAATTCCTTCAAACCAACATGCCGCGACTATTGAAAATGTTCGGCGGCGACTGCGGCGGTGTGGTGAGCCAGCGGGACGGTAGCTGGGTGACGGACTTCTGGAGCGGTGATCGCGTCCGGTATCCCGAATCACTCGTCAGTGAATCGCTCGACCGCAACAACATTCAAATGGACGCTGGCTGGCTGGCCGCGCCGCTGGCGACGGGTGAACCGAAACTGGGCGGCTCCCAGGCCTCGGGCCAGCGAGCGACTGCGGTGGTGATGCGAATCCAGCGCAGTGACCGCAACGGCGTTCTGGACCGCGATGCCATGGGCGGGCTGCAGAAGGACACCGCTCGTCTCCAACGTAGCGTCGGGTTGCTGGCCAGGGCACTGCGGCGGATCGAGGAACGGGAGCGGGACAGCCGCCGGATCGAGCAATTGTCTTCCGTGCTGCAAGCCGCTGCGCTGTGGCAGTCACTCGATGACGACGTCGCGCTACTCGAGCGAATCGCTGGCACCGCGATCAAGTTATTGCATTGCGAGCGGGCCAGCATCTTCCTCTGGGACCGCCGCCGCGGAAAACTCATCGGTCGGCCAGCCGTCGGTGTCGCGGGTGGTCGGCTTGAAGTCGATGACAATGTCGGCGTCGTCGGCGAAGTGCTCCGCAGCGGCGAAGCGAAGTTTTGGAACGCGTCCAGTGACGACGGGTCGCGAGTGAACCGCAGCGTGGACCGCTCGCTCGCCTTTGAGACTCGCTCGCTCGTTGCCGTTCCGCTCCGCAACGGTCGTGACGAATTGATTGGCGTCTTCGAGGCAATCAATCACGTCGGTCGCGATGCTACCCAAGGCCATCGCGAGCACGCGGGCTTTGACGAGATGGACTCCCGGCTCCTCAAGGACTTGGCGACACACGCCGCTGTGTCGATCGAGTCACAACGCACCCGCCGGTCATTGACGGAGTCCCGCGATCGATTGGTTCAAGACGCGGCCTCGTCAACGCCGCTCGTCGGGAACGATCCGAGCATCATCGCGGTACGTCAAAACGCTCAAAAGGTTGCCGCTACTGACTTGACCGTATTGATTTTGGGCGCCAACGGAACGGGCAAAGAAGTGCTCGCGCGGCAAGTGCATTACGAGAGCAAGCGTCGCAGTGGTCCGTTCATCGCCGTCAACTGCGCGGCGTTGGTCGAATCGCTCCTCGAAAGCGAACTGTTCGGACACGAGAAGGGCGCGTATACGGATGCCCAGTCCACACGGGTTGGGAAGTTTGAACTCGCTTCGGGCGGGACGCTTTTTCTCGATGAAATCGGTGACATGAGCCCGGCGGGTCAATCCAAATTATTACGAGTCCTCGAAGAGAAAGTGGTCGTGCGCGTGGGCGGCTCGCTGCCTATACCCGTCGACGTCCGCGTGGTTGCGGCGACGAACCAACCGCTCGAGCAATTGATTTCGCAGAAGCGATTTCGCGAAGATTTATTCTTTCGCTTGAGTGTCGTGTCACTGACCTTGCCACCGCTGCGCGCCCGGGGCGGCGACGTGATGGTGTTGGCCGATCACTTCCTCACGCAATTCGCTTACCAAATCGGACGCGCCAAACCGGTGCTCCATGCGGACGCTCAGCAGACACTCATGACGCATCCGTGGCCGGGCAACATTCGTGAATTGCGGAACACAATGGAACGCGTCTGTTATCTGTGTAGCGAAGATGTCATCCACGCGGACGATCTGATGCTCGTCGGCCCCGTGTCGGCGCGTGCGGAGCCGTCGACGGGCGGATTGCCGTTTGCAAACTTCGATCCGACGTTGAGCGAGTCGACGCGACAATTTCAAGTCGGTCACATCGATCGGGCCATCGCGACGTGCCGGGGCAACATGACCGATGCCGCAGCCCGGCTGGGACTGCACCGCTCGAATCTTTATCGCAAAATGCGGCAACTCGACATGCCCACCTCCGGCGACCCAGGCGACAACGGTACCGACGACGAGTCCTGAGCAACTTGGCAGTGAGCCAAAACCCAGTACAGTGAACAGAAACTCACCTGAGCATCCTGGTTCATGCGTTACGTCGAACTGCACTGCAAAAGCAACTTCTCGTTTCTCGAGGGTGCGTCGCACCCGGACGAGCTTGTCGAGCGAGCGGCAAAGATCGGCTACGCGGGATTGGCGCTGACGGATCGCGAGTCGCTCGCCGGAGTGGTGCGTGGCTTGACGCCCGCTCGCGAGCTGGGTTTCACCTACTTGGTGGGCACCGAAATTCATCCCCTCGACGCGCCGCCGATGGTGCTTTGGCCGACCGATCGCGCGGCTTATGGTCGACTCTGCAGGTTGATTTCTCGCGGTCGCCAACGCCGCGAAAAAGGCCACAGCGAGTTGCACTGGAGCGACATCGTCGAACTCAGCGAGGGACTCATCGCGGGATTGATGCCGCCAGCGGACGACGCCCGCCGTTTTCTCGGATCCGAGTTTTGCGACGTCTTTGATGATCGCGCGTACTTGCTCTGTGAAGTTCACCGCGGCAGCGACGATGATGGTGAAATCCAGCGGATGAAGCGATTGGCGACCGATTGTGGCGTCCCGCTCGTGGCTGCCGGTGGTGTGCACTATCACATTGCCGAACGCATGCTCATGCACGACTGTGTCACGGCGATTCGCCGCGGGACCACGATCAGCGATGTCGAGCAGCAGCGATTCGCGAACAGTCAACGACACCTGCGGTCGCTCGACGAGATCGCATTCCTCTACCGGAATGTCCCTGACGCAATTGCCCGTACTCTCGAGATCGCTGCGCGGTGCCAGTTTCGATTGGATGACCTTCGATACGAGTACCCAGAAGAGATTGCTCCTCCGGGGATGACGCCGATCGAGCACCTGAAACGGCTGACGTGGCAGGGGGCGAAACAACGCTGGCCCGCGAGTGTTCCCACCGCCGTGATCGAGATGATTCGTCACGAGATGTCGATCATCGAGGACATGCGTTACGAAGCCTACTTTCTCACCGTGTGGGACATTGTTCGCTTCGCACGCGAGCGTCAAATCCTCTGCCAAGGTCGTGGCTCCGCGGCAAACTCCGTCGTGTGCTATTGCCTCGGCATCACGGAAGTCGATCCGAGTCAAACGGAGTTATTGTTTGAACGTTTCATCAGCCGCGAGCG
>JBBSJZ010000273.1:0-7944 GCA_038256795.1 Pirellulales bacterium
GACAATCAAAAACGATAAAAATAATTTCGGTTTTAGCGTCATTGAATGCTCCATGTATTTTGATCGTGGTTTTAGGAGGAAACGATTTCTGCGGACCTCACTTTTGTTTTATATCCAAACTCTTTCAATTCTTGCAAACCCGGCGCGGAAGCCTGCGCACCGAGGCGGGTGACAGAGATTGCTGCCGCTTCGTTGGCGAACGATACCGCTTCTTCGATTTCCATTCCGCCGGCAATGCCGACCGCCAGCGCGCCGTTGAACGTGTCGCCCGCCGCCGTAGTATCAACAACTTTCACTTCGCGAACGGGAACCAGTCCGGAGAAAGATGCGGAATCGACAAACGCACCTTGCGAGCCCAATGTGATGACAATCGTTCCAACTCCCTTTCTGCGCAATACCGCAGCGGCGGCTTTCGCATCATCGAGCGTTTTGATCTTGATCCCGGTAAGCCGTTCGGCTTCGTTTTCGTTGGGTGTGATGACATCCAACTTGGCCAACAAGGCATCGGAAAGCATCTTCGCCGGTGCGGGATTGAGCATCACAAGTTTTCCCTTTTCGTGACCGAGGGAGGTCACGTACTCAATGGTTTCCATCGGCGTTTCAAGCTGCATCAATAGCACACTTGAGGCATCGATTTGTTCCATGGCCAAATCGATGTCCTTGGCACTCAACGAGTTGTTCGCGCCGGAAGCCACAGAAATGCAATTTTCGCCCTTGTCATCCACCATAATGGTCGCGACGCCCGAAGGCAGATGCATATCGACTCCGATATGATCGGTATTGATGCCCTCTTGTCTGAAACCGGCAACGGCCTGCTGCCCGAAGATGTCGTTTCCGACCTTGGCTACAAAAACCACCTCGCCCCCAAGTCTAGCGGCCGCAACGGCCTGGTTGGCCCCCTTGCCGCCGGGATTCATGAAGAACTTGCCTCCGAGGATCGTTTCCCCCGCTGCGGGCAGACGTTCGGATTTGATCACCATGTCGGTGTTGGAGCTTCCAACCACTACAATTTTGGACATCACAACTCCTTTGGCAAAAACAAAGTATTTATTTCTAAGTGTTGAACAAATGCGAAGACCAAGATTGGAACTCAGAAACCGCCGGGTTTAATACTTGGATTCATTTAGCGGTTGTAGTAATCAATGCAATACCGATTGCAACCGAGAATGCCGGCGAGGGCGATTGCCGCAACTCGCTTGCCTCTGGGTATTCGCCCATGATCCCCGGCGTAACATGGTGGTCATCGTCAACGCAATCGCCAGCTCGTAACGTGGCAAGATCAATATGATTCATTCTCCTTGATCTAGGTGGCCCTGCGGCGCAGCCTTCTTCTTGGCGGCTTACTTGTTGTCGATATTCTCCCTGAGACGTGAATCGCTCACGGTTGGAGAAGGGCAACCTTCGTCGGGGACTTCAACGTGGGCGGTCCAGAGAATCGCGTTCAGCACGACCTTACGAAAGTTTTCATCTTGCCAATTGACGTGATTATGGGCTCCCGTGAAACCAAACCCACGCCCGCCGTTCGGACGGTCGTAGGCCCACGCGACGTGTTGCGTCTCGGCCGACTCCACGGATTTGCGAACCGCTGCGTTACCACTTCGTGCACCGTCCGGTCGACGAAGTGTCGTCAATGGTGGAATATCGGTCAGAATTGGTGTGAGTCCTTTCATGCCATCGACAAATCGCATGTGGTAATACCATTCGTCGTTGATGCTGAAGGGTTTGACTCCGCGTGCAATCGGGTGCTCAGGAAAGTCTTTGAATTTCGGCGTCCAGTGTGGATTGACGGACCAATCCAAATCGCAGAAGCCCCCCATCCACTCGAGGAATTTCTCGCCGGGCTTTCCTTTCTCGGCTTCCGTTGCCCAGTGGATCATCACAACGCCCGTGCCCGACTTCATCACTTCGTCGAACTCCTCGAGATGGGGAATAAGCACGTGTCCTTTATGACCGGTGCAGAAAATCACGACCGTCGCAGCGTCGTTCAGAACCGACGTGTCTTCGGGATAGCCTGGGTGCGGGACCAGCACGGTTTCGACGTTCAGGCCCGAGCGATTAAGGGCGTCCGCCAAAATCATGTTGCCGGCCCGATGCTCGTGCTGCATCGGTCCGTGACTGGGATTGCCGGAGATGAAGACGATCTTTGCTTTGTCTTGAGCAGCGGCCGGGACAGCAAATAGACAAACCAAAAGAAGAGTAAGCACTGATTGATTCATAATTCTTCTCGCAGCGGTAATGGAGTGATCGAATTCGAGATTCTATGTTCGCTTTTCAATTTAACTTCCCGTTTGCGGAATGATCGGACGCGGAGGCGGCCGAGGAGTTAATGTCGTGCAAACCCTTTCCGGGTCTGAGAGTCCGACTCTTCCGGAGGGCGAGTGCCCATCTTCTACTCAGTCACAATTTCAATCTTATTCCAGTATGCCCATTCGTTGTGCCAGTCGTTCGCGCGGTTTTCGATGGACAGCGGGATGCGACGGCCGGCGAATTTGGATAGGTCGACAGAGACATTGAGCCATTCGTCGGGTCCAACGGTTTCTGGACCGACGATTCTGTCTGCGATGACTTGATCACCCACTAAGACACGCAATTGCCAGTCGCCGTGCGGGTGATGGCTGACTCGTAACTTGAGGGACGTTTTCTTTCCCTTCGGAACGTCCACACGATTGTTCCCAAGAACGCACGGTGTGTTGCGATCGAGAGGGTGAGTTTGCACCGCCACTTGATTGCGGAAGTCATTGTGCTCGACAACACCGCCCTCGCCCACGCCCGTGACACGCATTCCGCTGGCTACGGTTTGAATGATGCCGTCCCAATCACTCTCCTGCTTTACTTGGCTAAATTCGTCGGGCCCGTCATCGGCCGTGACCAGACGTCGCGCCACAAATTCCTGGAGCGCCGGTAATTTTCCAGTGACCGCAAGCTCAAGCGACTGACGTCGATGATGCGGCACCATCGGCTCCAAAGCGAACCAGTACATGCGAGGCAGATTGTTGTCGCTGAAGTCCTCTGGATGAGAGACGAGCCCTTCCAGAATCGACCATCGCTCGGAGAACGGCAGACGCTGGACTGCCGAGGCGAGGTACAGCCGCACAATCGGCGATGGGTCCATCCGTGCCATGACGGCAAACTGCTGAAGTAATCTTGGCTCAAGCTTCCAACTAACAGCTTGATCAGGCTGAAACGCATTAGTCGCGCTTTGATCACAGAGGAATTGAATGGACCAGGCGCGAACATGTTCGTTCTCGTGGTTCAGCAATTCGGCGAGACGATCTCGACTCAGGCCGCCAGACACTTGGAGTGCCCACAGCGCTCGCAGTTTCTTCGGAACATTGGGCGCTGCATCAAGCATCTCGTTAAGCCGGGAATGAACGATTGCCCGGTTAAGTTTGCCGCTTGCGGCGCGGTACTGCAAAAGAGTTCGTGCCTGTCGGACATACCAATCGTTGGGATGCATTTGCAATTGGACAAGCTCGGCATCGGACATCGCTCCAAGATTCGGTCGCGGCTCGGATTTTGCGCCCTTGGGCATGATGCGGTACACACGTCCGCTGTTAGGAAACTTGATCGCGTTGCCGCAAATGTCCTGATCGTGCCAGTCCAAGAGGTAGACGCCGCCTTCGGGGCCGGTTTCGACGCTAAATCCGACCCAAGCCAGATCGTTCGTCGGCATGAAGTCATCACCATGCTTGCCGATGAAGCTGGAGCCGCTCGGTTCCATCACGTCGGTCAGCACGGCATGTTCATGAATGTTGCACATGAATAAGCGATCGCGATATTTCTGTGGAAAAGCATCGGCCAGATAGAATCTGGCTCCGCCGTGGGCGGACAAGTGCGTGTGATCACGAATCGTTTTGATGTCGTCATAGACATAGGGACTGACGTGCTTTCCACCCTGTTTGTCATACGTTCCGCCCTGAACGACGTGAAACAAATGGGGGATCACGCAGCACGTGGCGAAGCCTTGGCCGTGGTCGTTGAAATCGAATCCCCATGGGTTCGATAATCCACGTGCGAAAATTTCGAACGTTTCGCGTGTGGGGTGATAACGCCAGATGCCAGCGTCAATGAATTGGCGCTCGGCGTCACCGTCACCGGGCTTGCCAACATTGGAATGCGTGAACACCCCGTGGCAACCGTATAGCCAGCCATCGGGACCCCAAATGAAACTGTTGAGCGTTTCATGGCGGTCGCCAATGCCAAACCCATCGAGCAGAACTTGTGGCGGACCGTCCGGTGCATCGTCGCCATCGACATCAGGAATGAAAGTCAAATGGGGCGGCGATCCGACAAAGACGCCGCCGAATCCACATGCCAGTCCCGACGTGAACGTCAACTTGTCGGTAAACGTTTTCTTCTTGTTAAAGACGCCATCGCCATCGGTGTCTTCCAGGATTTGAATCCGGCTGACCTGTTCATCGGTGTGTTGTTTACGGGTTTGATAATTGAAGTTCTCGGCAACCCACATGCGACCGCGATCATCGAAACAAAACGCAATCGGTTCTGCGATGTCCGGTTCCGATGCGAATACCGAAACTTCAAAGCCGTCGGGAATCGACATCTTTTCGACGGCTTCGCTGGGGCTCAGAAACGGAGCATCGCTGTCCTTGTGTTGCTTCTTTGGCAGGTGGTTGTGCCCATCATCAGCATGCGCCGGTATCGCCAGCAACATCAGTGGGAAGACCAGTGGAATAAGCATCCAGCTTGCGACCGCCTCACTTTCACCCATCCGCTTGCAGGAGGGTCGAAAGCGGGAGCGGGCGGGGAGAGTACTCTTCGGGCGTGAGAGCCCGGCTTTCTCAGATGCAAAGGAAGTTAACGCCGACACTTTGGAGCAAATTCTTAATTTGTCATTCATTTCGCCATCTCCACTTGCTCGGTCGTTCGCAGATACTTAATCAGGTCAATCACTTGTTGTTTTTCCATCTTGTCCAACTGCCCGTCGGGCATCATGGACTTGGGGGAAACTTTCCGCAGCTCTATGTCTTCCTTGGCGATTACCACCCTCGGTTGCTCCGCCGTCTTGAGGACAATCCGCGCCGAGTCTTCTTCCGCGAGGACACCGTTGACCACACGTCCATCCGCGGTCAGCACCGAGACGGTTTTGTAGGCATCGGGAACGTCGTAGCTGGGATCGACACTGTTGAGCAGGATGTAGTCCAGGTTCGCCCGGTTCGATCCAGTCAAATCCGGTCCTACCTTTCCGCCTTCGCCGTAGAGCATGTGACAGGCGGCGCAGGTTTTCGTGAAGACGGCTCTACCGCGCGAGGCATCGGCGGCGGCGATGGCAGCGGGAGAACACAACTCTTTGTATTTAGCGAGTAACTGCTCGCGATCTCCCGCGACGGCCCGAATAGTGCCAAACACTTCGGTAAAGCGTTTGCCCAGCATTTCCTCCAGTGAGCGGGCGACCTGAGTTGGAATGTCATCGCGTGAGACCTGCTCGTTTTGCAGAGCCTCTAGCAATGCTTCCGCGTAAACTTTCCGTGACGCGAGTGTTTCAACCACCGCTCGTTGCTGTTGCGGTTCCAACTTGGCGAATCGCGCCAGCAGCACCGACGGCGCATCCTTGTTTTCGACGATCGCATAACCACGAATCGCGCTGAGAATCATCTCCGGTTCATCAATCAATGACTCGAGCAGATTGGAAGCGTCTTGGTTCTGCTGATTCAAGAGCAAGCTCAAGGTCGAACGGCGCTGACCGGCCTCGATGGCCGAATCTTTCACACTCGCAATCGCTCGGGCGACCGCTGTTTCGTCACCAAAGATTTGTGACAGCGCCAATGATCGTTCTCGCACTGCGACGCTTTCATTTGCAGCAAGCTTGTCGGCCAGCTCCGTCCAGCCCTTCGGGGCCGCGACATTTCGACGTCCTTCAAGCCCGCTGAGCATGCCTTTGAGCAATGCCGCCTGGATACCGGAATCGTCGGACGACGCGAGCGTTTCAACCAACAGACCGAACGTTTCGGTGCCATCTTTTGCACGAGTTACGCCAGCACCCATGGGGAGCAATAACGTCAGCAAGACGGTGACAGATCGCGATCGACGTTTTATTGAAGAGATAATCATTGAGCCGATACCGATACTTGAGGTTTGACTGCGCTATGAACTCCGCCAACCGGACGGTCTCGATGCTTATTAGAGCCGATTCCTAGGCACTGATTTCGAAACACACGGCGAATAGGATTCGTCTCGTGACGTAATTTTGGCGGGGTTGATGGGGCGGAATGCTACCGGCGTGCTCGTTTTTCGCGTTCAGCGGAGACATGGTAAACGGGTCGGAAGCGATTAGGACAAACGATTGTTCCAGGGTAGTTTCTCGAAATGACCTTGTCAACGGTCCAGTAAGATCTCGGGTCGCCTCCACTGGTCGCAGAGGGATAGCCGCCAAAGTGGTTTTGTTGCTTGCGTGGTGCCGCTGATGCACATTCTCATGGAAAGCTTAAACGTCCGTTCTTTGTACTCCCTATGTCACGTGCTATGCTTCAGCATGCTTGTCGAAAACACTTTGTCTCAAAAACTCGGATCTCGGAAATGAATGCTCCGAAGTCCAAGACCACGCTTAAAGCCGTTGCAGAACAACTTGGTTTGACGCCCACAACGGTCTCCCGTGTGCTGGGTGGAAAGGGGGATCAATACCGCATCAGCCAGAAGACTCAGCGACGTGTTCGTGAATTGGCCGCGAAGCTTAACTTTTCACCGAACCAGATCGCCCGAGGACTGCGTCTGAGTAAGACTTCGACCATTGGGTTGATCGTGCCCGACATCTCCAATCCGTATTTTGCCACCATCGCCCATCATGTAACGGCCGAAGCGCGGCGGCGGGGATATTCGATTCTCTTGTGTGACAGTCAAGAGGATACCAGGTACGAGATTGAGGCGATCCAACTGATTCGGAGTCGCAACGTAGACGGCTTAGTGCTCTGTCCGGTTGGTGTTTCTGATGAGCATCTTGCAGAACTCGCCGAGAGTGACCAGCAGGTCGTGCTCGTCGACCGGACTTATCCCGATTTGGCGATCGCGTCGGTCACCTCTGATAATGTTCGCGGGGCAAGAGAAGCCACGGAATACATGATCCGCCGTGGGCACAAGCGGATCGCTTGTCTTCAAGGACTGCAGGCCTCGGCATTGAACCGAGATCGCGTCTTGGGTTACCAGGAGGCGCTCACGCAACACGGTATTCCTATCGACGAAGAACTCATCGTTGGCGACAGCTTCGCTCAGCAAAGCGGTTACGTTGCCACCAGGCTGCTGCTGCACGCTCAGGCCAAGTTCACCGCGATCCTTGCCATGAGCAACCAGATTGCCCTGGGCGCACTGCAGGCAGTTTCCGAGGAAAGCCTGAATATCCCCAGCGATGTCTCAATCATCGCATTTGACGACTCTCCCTACGCCCCATATTTGGCCACACCGATGACGACCGTCAAACAACGCAATGAGGAAATGGGCCAAATCGCGGTGCAACTGCTCTTTGCCAGGTCTGAGTCTCAGAGGCCATTTCACGGCCTGCTTCTGCCGACACGGCTGATCGAACGAGATTCGGTAGCCAGCATACGTCCCGAAGATTCTTAACCCTGGCTGTTGGCTTCCATCGGGGACCTGGAAGTTGTCTTCTCAAAATGTCGCTCAACGCCCAATCGCATCACGCTGCAAATTAGTCACACTGTCCGGATGATGAATCAAAACAAGAAATCAAGTGGTGAGCCGGCAAATCGAATTGTTTCACTTTTGCCGAGTGCGACCGAGATCGTTTGTGCGCTGGGGCTGCGTGACCAGTTGGTCGGCGTGACCCACGAATGTGATTTCCCCGAGGGAGTACAGTCGCTGCCGTCGGTGACGCGGACGCTGATTCCGCACGACGCCGCCAGTGGCGAGATCGATAACTTGGTGCGGGAGCGGTTGAAGACCGAGAAGGCGTTGTACTCGCTGGACATGGACACGCTC
>JBBSJZ010000274.1:0-7939 GCA_038256795.1 Pirellulales bacterium
AACGCCATTTCAGGTACCGTGAAAGCAATGGACGTTACCGCCAAGAAGATCACGATCAGCGTGAAAGTGAAGAAGGCGACCTAGGACAAGACTTTCATCGTGTCCAACGATGCTAAAGTGAATTTCGACGGAGAGAAAAAAACACTTGCGGATGTCAAAGCAGGTGCGACTGTCCAATGCCGTCTGTCCGAAGATGGCAAGTCAGTGACGGTCATCAACGTCGGCAAGAGAAAAAAGAAGGGTGACGCATAGGCCCCGACTATCGCGTCATATCCGAAGCAGATCGTCTCGGCGCTCGCACACGTCGGGCGCCGAGAGTTTGCGGTTCGACAACCATTTTTAGATGGTGCATGTGGAGCTTTGCAAACCGTCGGTGCTAACAAGTGGCAAAACGATTACCGAGCACTCGTTACGAGCAACCATTCGCCGTTAATGTTACGCTTGCCTAATGCGGTTGTGGCACGCTGGCATGTAGTCTTCGACTCAGGACTTCATCCGAACTGGCACAAACATTGATCATTCGATCGTTTGACGAGAATGAATTTTCTGGGTCGTTTGCAGAAGTGCATTTGGCTGGGTTGTGCGTTGGCGTCTGCTGCGTTCGGTTTGGTGGCCGGAGCTGGGGAACCATCGGTCGATCAGCTGGCGCTGACCAGGCATGAACGCCAATAAGATTATGCAGTCGATTTTCGAATCGCTTCGCCTTGGTGGAACGCTCATCTCGTTTCAACTGCGTCCCGAAATTCAAGCGTTCGCTCGTCCTTTGTTGGGTGCGGCAGCGGTCGAATCGATTCTGTTCCATCTGCCGCCGTTGTATGGCGGAGATCGGATGCCGACACCATTCCACCATGAATTATCATTGCCACCGAAGAAGTGACGGATCAGATGCGTCGACCGCTTCACCGTTTGCATCCGGATCCTCGATCGCCCTTTGGATCATTTCGTCGGCTTTCTCTTCATCACCGGGTTTTTCCGACAACACTTCATGCTCGTTTCGCTTTTCGGGAGCATGCCGCAGGTCGATCTGTATCGGAAAATGGTCCGAGCCGATGAAAGGGAGTAACCGCACGTTGCTGATCGTAAAGTGAGGTGAGACGAAGACGTGATCGAGCGGGAAACGCATCCAGATGTGATCAGCATGAAACGTGTTGAACATGCCGCGGCCACGTCGCGGATCAAGCATCCCACTGGTTCGCAAGAACAATCGTGTTGTTGATGACCAAGCGACATCATTGAGGTCACCACCGATGATTGAGGGTTTCGTCTCGTCGGCGAGTTCTGTGCCCCACAACGTCAGCTCGGCATCACGCGCGGTGGCATCATTGCCGCGAATCGGTTCGGGCGGTCGAGGATGAACGGCGACAAATCGCACCACTCGGTCGTCGTCAAGCCTCAGCTCGGCGTCAATGGACGGAATGTCCTCCTGCACCAAGTACCGTACTTGGTGGGTGACAATCGGCAATTTCGACAACATTATCATTCCATACCAGTTGTCTTGCGGAACGATGATCCGCTCTGGAAAACTCTCGATCAGCGATGCAATCGCATCAACCCATGCCTGGTTCGGCTCCAAAACCACCAACACGTCAGGATCAGCGTCTCGCATTGTCGTCATCCAAACTTCGTACTGATCATTCTCCATTTCAACGTTGGAAATCACGACGCGAATCGTAGATGGATCCTCGCGGTGGCTCGATAGCTGGTCAGGCGAGGTAGCGGCGGCTTGCTTGGAAGCAAGCGGCGTGTAGGGAAAAATCAAGACTCCGTGCCACACCGTCAAAGCGATCGCAATGCCGAGCGATGTCCAAGGAACGGTTTGACTCTGTCCATCGCCGTACCGAAATGTCAAAAAGACGCCGAGAGCAAGCAACCACCCGACGACGACCAGTTGCACGCGAGGGAAATCCCATGCACGAACAAACCAATGGGCACTGTCGCTGAGCGATAGCAGCGAACCAGCAACCAGTAAGCCGAGCAGCGTTAGACAAATTATGTAGAGTATCGTCGCCATAATTGTTTGTCCAATTTTAGTGATTGAGGCCGACCGTTACCGGCACCGCAACTTCTTCGACAGCCAATTTCAATAGCGCCGACTTCCCGCGTGCGGTGATGTCACTGATGAACGCGAATTGATCTCGCATCTCGAAAGGGTACGCTTTTACTTTGTAGTGCGTGCCCCAAGGTTCGTTGGCGAGCATCACGAGCACTGGATTCGCGTATTCGAGGTAGGGACTGGTCATTGCGACGTTTCGCAAGACATCCCGAACTGCTTCTGCGTCGTGCTTGGGCGTCAGGTAGAAATTGACAACGCACATCAGCGTTTGCTCACCGTCGTTGCTGTTGCTGATGTTCTTATCCCATAACTTCAAGTGCGGCACGGTGATGAGATCGTCCGAAGCCGTCACCAAACTGATCGCTCGCATGCCCACCGATTTGACTTCGCCGTAGTCACCTTCGATCGTAACCCAGTCGCCTGGACGATACGGACGCTCAAATACTGCGACGATGCCGGCGATCAAGCTGCTCACGTAATCTTTAAATGCGAAGCCGATCGCGACGCTCGCACCCCCCGCGATCACCAAGAAATTTTCGAGCGTGACGTTAAAGATCAGCGGGAACACCCACAGAATCGCCAGCGCCAGCATCAGCAAACGAATGACCGGGACGCCGCCGAGAATGTATAGGCGAAGCTGATTCGGGCCGCGATTGGCGAGGAACGGCAGCAGGCGTTTGGATAGCCAGATGATCACCCAAGCCGCCACCAAGATGATCGCGATCTTGGCGAAGTTGATGTCTTGAATATCGTTGAGCAGTTTAACGGCGTCTGCTTTCGTCTTTTCAGCTTCACCCATCATTAAATCTCGTCCAGTGGAAATCCAGACGCAGCTAAACGCTCGCGGATGGAGGGGTATGCGGTTGGCGAACAAGAAAATTGGTCACCGTCGCGGACGACGAAACCGGACTTGGTCAATCCAGGCAGAACATTGCCGCGATGGATGGAGGGCAGCGCTTGCTCGATCTGTTTGAGGTTGAGATGCTCGTGGATCAGTAAACTGTGCAGGATCAACAACGCCGCGTCGGCTTCCTCGGCGGGTAAAGTGAACTGGGCCAACGCGGAAACCCAAATCGTCCGCTCTTCAGGAAATTTTTGTTGATCCTGGTTGCTGTCGTCGGGGCCTGAACGAAGACTACGTCGCCAAAGGTGAAAAGCTACCCATGGGATGCCGCGACTTCGGCCAGCCAGTTTTTGGAAAAATTTGTCCGTTGTTTGCTGTGACGCGTCATCGCCGAAGACACTCTTGCCGCTGTCGGCAAATCGGAGGACCGACGAACGTCCGTCACCGTGATCGCAGGCGTCCGCAGCGAGGGGCATGAGCCAGTCTTTGAGGCGGTCGCAATCGAATGCTTGCGGTGTCACCGGCGATGGCAGAACCAACGCAGCCTGAGTCGACTTGCACAGAAACTTCCAAGCCCAAGAACTGCATCCGACGATGAGATGTCGCTTGCTGCTGGAAATGGTATTCAGCAAACGCAGCACCCAACTGAGGCCATCGTGATGTCGCAGAAACCATTCTTCCAAGCGTGGAATCACGATGACGGACTGGGACGTTGACTCACGACGAAGTGTTTCGGCGAGAGATTCGAGAAGTCCCGCGGTAGCAGTATTGTCAGAGTTCAGATGGTCTCGATTCGGCGGAGATACCACCTCGTGACCTAATCGCTCAGCCCATGTCGTCAATACACTGTTTCGATCGCACGGCGGCAGAACGACAAGTTGCAGATAGTTCGTTGGACGCGGTGTCCGCGCCCACTCATCGAAGGTTGCCGAAAACTCGTCCAGCAGCGGTCCGCAGGCGGGTGGAGCGACGAGTTCGTCGAGCTGGTCTCGATCGGCTTGGTGAAGTGTTTCTTTGGCGATGAACGGATCGTTCGATTCGTCGGTTTTCCACCACTGCCAAACCTTCCAGCCAATTCGACGGATCGTTTCTTCGGTCGGCATTGCCGGATGCTGGTAGTCGGCAAGCGGATGAAGCGTCTTCGGGACGCTACCCGTCTCGGACGATTGAACGCTCGTCTGGCTAGGCTGACTCATTGATCTGGCACTCATTAAACTGAAGCGTCGTCAAAGTGGAGAATCGTCGACTTCGGGCGTTCGTGCCAGAAGCGCTGGTGGTGCGAACACGAGCGATTGCATGACTCACTCGAGTTTGACGGAAGTGAATGGTTGGGCAGGCAATTGCTGTGCCGTAGAACGTTGGCACAGGAATCGCATAGTGTGATCCATGGAGTCCGATGATTCAATCCACCCAACGCAGTTCAGCTTCGGCTGCAAACTGACCGAATATCCGCCACCTTGTCGGCCAACTATCGTGAGCTCAATGAAACTGAAGAATTAGATGATTGCATTCCTCGTTCCGATGGTTTCCAGCAGATCGAGTTGTTGCCGGGCATGAAGTGACGGCATCGCCCAGTCGATCGCCCAGTCGCAAAACGGATGCAACCAACGCACGCGAGCACTGGGTCAATGAGGAAGGTGTGTGTGACCAAGGCTTGGTCACCAGCCGAAATCCGAATGGTCCTCCAGCTTTTTGTGCAAAGGCGATCGAGGAGATCGCTGAATACAAGCACGCGAAGCAAACAAATTAAGAAAGCCTCCCAGTTTTATTCTCCACCCAGATGTTCTGCCAGACATCCGAAACGTCCTACGACGCGTCGAACGTTTGGCGGCATTCCGTCCGAACTTAATTCAAAGCATGACGATGAACACTCCCGAACACCTGCTGCGGCCCTACACACTTGGCGACTTAGAACTCCCGAATCGAGTCGTGATGGCACCGATGACACGAGCTCGCGCGGGTACGGAGATGATGGCGAACGACTTGATGGCGGAGTATTATCGACAGCGGTCGGTGGCAGGATTGATCATCACCGAAGGTACGTTCGTGTCACCGATGGCCGTGGGTTGGTTGCATGCACCGGGGATCTTTAACGACCCAATGCGAGATGCTTGGCGACCCGTCGTGGATACAATCCATCACGCCGGGGGCCGAGTGTTTTGCCAACTCTGGCATACAGGCCGAGCCTCGCACAGCGATTTTCTCGATGGCAAACTCCCACTGGCACCTTCCGCGATCCGGCATGAAGGAGCCCCATTGCCGACGCCGACGCCGAAGTCGAACGGAAAGGAGGTTCCGCACGAAACACCGCGGGCTCTTCAAACGCACGAGATTCGTGACGTTGTCGATAGCTATCGAACGGCCGCGATTCGGTGCAAAGAGGTCGGATTCGACGGCGTCGAGATCCATGCGGCCAATGGGTACTTGATCGACACGTTCTTGCAATCGAAGACCAACGACCGAGATGATCAGTACGGCGGCAGCATCGAGCGACGTTTTCAATTGCTCCGCGAGGTAACGCAGGCGGTGACGGAGGTCTTTCCGAGTAATCGGGTTGGCGTTCGCCTATCGCCCCACGGCGCGTTCAACGACATGGGCTCGCCAGACTATCGCGAGCAGTTCGTCCATGCCGCCGACCAACTCGACTCGTTCAAGCTTGCCTACCTTCACTTGCTGATTGGTACCGCTTTTGGCTTTCACGAGCTGGGTGAGCCCTTGACGATGCACGACTTCCGCAAGGTTTATTCAGGAACGCTGATGGCCAACGCCGGTTTTGATCGCGTGACCGGCGAAGCCACCATTGCCGACGGCGGTTCGGATTTAGTTTCTATCGGTCGCCCGTACATCAGCAACCCTGATCTTGTCGATCGGTTCGCCAACGATTGGCCGTTGGCGGAAGAGGCTCCCAGCAACGTTTGGTACTCCTTCGATGAGGTCGGCTACACGGATTGGCCTCCGTATCATAAGGAAGAGACGAGCGCTTCGTAGCTTGGTTTCGTCCTAAGAAACGGCTTGGGCCCTGCGGGGACGCTGGCCCTGGCAAGAGATATTCCGACCGAGACGCGTCAAAGGTGTGCTGAGTCGGCGTCAACCGAGATTTAGCGTCGACTCGATTCTCTTGCCTCCCGTAGTCACCATCGGAGGCCAAGCTATACCTCCCAGAAATCCCCCGCCTGGACTTACTCACACTCAACCCGGATGCACCGCATTGATGGCAGCAATCGGCTAGTACTTGACCGCATTTCTTGAAGACGCAACATCGCAATGAAAGCACATTCCGCATGGTCATGTCGAACGTACAGACGGAAAACGATCACTGCGGTCGGTGGATGCAGACGACGCGATAAGTCGATCCCGATGGGTTGCTGATAGTCGAAGTGGATCATCGCTGGATCGACACGATTGCCGTGGGTCCACCAGGGACTCATCACAGTGCGTGTAAGTCGAGCAACCAGTTCCGAGAAGGTAACGCCAAGTGACAGCTTTTGGTCTGAAAATTGTTCCTTTTAGAAGTTTAGATTTTCTACAACAACTAGGCCAGCATTATTACGGACTCGATTATGGCGACAGCACTGTTTTCCACTTCGGATTCGAGCCAGCTTGCAACTCGCTCGAAACATGCCGGGATGGGCGCAATTCCGCATGCAACCGGAGTTGCTTTTCGGGTGTGGGCGCCTCATGCGTCTCGCGTTTGCTTGGCCGGCACGTTCAACGATTGGCAGACGGAGGCCGACGAAATGGAAGCCGAGGGAAATGGTTGTTGGTATGCCGACCTTGAGCAGGCTCGGACTGGCGATGAATATCGTTACGAAATTATAAATGGCGACCAGCGATTCTCCCGTATCGACCCTTACGCTCGCGAGGTCACCAATTCCATTGGAAATGCCGTGATCCATGATCCGGTCTATGATTGGGAGGACGATAATTTCACGATGCCGGGATGGAGCGAGCTAGTCATCTATGAGCTGCACATCGGCACTTTCCACGACGAACCCGGCGGATTGCCGGGAACCTTCTCTGACGCCGAAGCCAAGTTAGAGCATCTCAGAGACTTGGGTATCAACGCGATCGAGATCATGCCTGCGTCCGAGTTTGCAGGCGACTTTTCATGGGGTTACAACCCCGCTCACATTTTTGCAATTGAAAGTGCCTACGGTGGACCGGTCGCATTCAAGCGGTTTGTGAAAAAGGCGCACAGCCTGGGAATTGCCGTCATTTTAGACGTGGTTTACAACCATTTTGGACCGGGCGATCTCCATCTATGGCAATTTGACGGCTGGTCCGAAAACGGGCTCGGTGGGATCTACTTTTATAACGATTGGCGCAGCGAAACTCCTTGGGGAAATAGTCGCCCGGATTATGGACGCGGAGAGGTGCGTCAGTTCATCTGCGACAACGCCTTGATGTGGCTTGACGACTACCGCGTCGACGGGTTGCGTTACGACATGACACTCTTCATTCGTCATGTTCGCGGTGACGGCGACACGAGCTGTGATTTACCGGACGGATGGAATCTCGCTCAATGGATCAATCGCGAGATCAAAGAGCGATTTCCTGGCCGGATTACCATCGCGGAAGATTTGCAAAATAACGAATGGTTGACCCGAGAAGACGGCGCCGGTGGTGCAGGATTTTGCTCGCAATGGGACGCCGGTTTTGTGCACCCGATCCGAGCAGCGGTCGGCGTCTGTGCCGATGAACAGCGAAGCATGTGGGCGGTCCGAAACGCGATTTGCCACTGCTACAATGGCAACGCGTTCCAGCGCGTCATTTATAGTGAGTCGCACGATGAGGTGGCCAACGGAAAGTCGCGAGTGCCATCAGAAATTGATCCTGCGGAGGCGCGCAGTTGGTACGCGAAAAAACGGGCTCATCCGACTAAAGCGTACTTTGCTTGATGGAGCGAGTAGAGCAGTAGTTCGAAGTATTCGCGATCGCGAATGCCGTAGGACTGTCGCTGGACGGTCTTGATTTTGTTGTTGGTACCCTCCATCGGGCCGGATGAGATTCGGTGATCGAAGTAACTCAACAGCCCATCTTCC
>JBBSJZ010000275.1:0-7918 GCA_038256795.1 Pirellulales bacterium
AATTTGCTGAAATTGGGCAAACTGAAAAAGAACGACAGCCACTCGCGCAATGAAGAGAATGCACGCGTTTGTGCCGCTAACTTGAATGCAACCGCCATGTTGCCAAACGCTCTCTCGGCGGCGCGTGCTGATATTGATTGGCCTAGTAGCACGCAGTCAGCCATGCTGTTTGACAATGGGTGAGAAACCGTGGTATTGGGTCATCTATTACAAAGGCACATCATCATGGAGGTAACGATGACTGACACCAAGACAACTAAACCACAAGTAAAACCTGAGACGACCATTCGCCGCGGCGCTGTGGCGGCCTCGATCTGGAAGCGACAAGCACCCAACGGCTTCGAGTACTTCGATTTCTCGCTTAGCCGAGCCTGGAAGGCGAAGAGCACTGGCAGGGATGGCTACTCGATGAATTTCTTCTCGGACAATGAAGAAGCATTGGAGGAAGTCATTCACGAGGCGGCCAGCTGGATTGCTGAAAATCAAGCTGCGCTGCAAGCCAGCAAGCAAGATGACGTCTAGCAACTTGTTGTAGCGGAACTCGCCGAGAGTTTCGATGAGGAAAGTGCCGAAAGTCTTGGCGACTTCCGCTACGGTTTTGTTCGAGCGTAGTGATCGCGGAGTACGATGTTCCGGTATTGTTGGAATAGCTTCCCCTCGCGACCCTGGTAGCGATAGTAGCCATGGCGTTTGGTGGGGTCGGCTTGCTCGATGGCTTTGTCTTCAAACTCAACTTGGTCGGCTGGCGACAGCCGATCCCAAAACGCCTGAAACTGCGTTTGAAGGCGATCTTCGCTTTGCTGCTGCTCTGCGTTGAAAGTGTCGAGAAGAGCCCGCTTTCGCTCAATACGGGAATTCTGGACCGTTCTCCGCTGCGTTGCTTGTTCGGAGCTCTCGAATCCAGAGGGGAAGGTGATGCTATTGGGGTTGCGTACGGCTTGCACGAGAAATCCTGGTCCCCTCGGCTGGCCGTGGTTGTTGTACCAGTCAAACAATTCGATCATGGCTTGCACGTTGGTCGAGGCGGCGTTTTCAACCAATTCACTGGCCGAAGCGGGGCCGATGCCCCGTCGCGTCAGCTCGACGGCCAGGCTCGATCGGTCGAAACGATCGAGGATCGTGTTCCCGGTCAGAATGGGATGTTCAATCACTTTGCGCTTTGGCTTGCGTTGAAAGCGCACAATCCAATGGCCCGTCGCCACCTTTTCAAACTGAACCTTACTGGGCAATGACTTAAGCTCCCATTTGGATTCCAGTTCCGTAATTCCTTTCAAAAGAACTCGTTTGACCTGCGCGGCATTGTAGTTTTCTGACAGTCTCATTTTCATCACGGCTAGCTCGTGCAGATCAATCTCGACATGGTTGCCGTAGTAAAACCGTTTGTCGAGGAAGCGATAAAGCCGTTTGGCGATTGGGCTGCTGAGACTGAGATACAGGTTCCAATCCAACTTTTTGAGATAGCCAGCTTGAAAGCTATTGAAAATGACTTCGTTCCAGGTGAAGCGTGATCGGGCCGCAGTGGATGAAGCGGATTGGCATTCGCGGTGGTAGATTTGGAGATTGTCGAAAACGCTGAAATCGCGATTGACCCAGCTTTGAGCGGCATGATCGTAGAACGCTCGGTCTGAGAATATTGTCAATCCCTTCCACCGTCGCAGCGATTGAGCCAGACGTTGGTAGTTGCGAGTATTGTCGGGCCAAGCCAATAGCTTGAGCAGTTCGTATCGAGAGAAACGAACTTCGGGTGATTGATACCCCTGAAGTCGCGTAAGTTGGATACACCCGAGCAGGACATCTTCGTCACTGACTATCGGCAAACCGTAGCGATCTGAGCCGGAGAGGGTCAGGCGGCGAACGACATTGCGACGTTCTTGGCGATCAAAGATGGTCTTTTCGAACGTGACAGTCTTCTTTCCGTCATCAATTCGCTTAGAAATGGCTGCCAACGGAAACTCCGCAAAGTTCATCTCATCGACGCCGGTGACATTCAGCTCGTGCGTTTTGGATGTCGCTACTGGCGGCCAGGATGGTGGTTTTTTTGCTCGATTTCTTTCCAATGACAACCGTTCCGTTTGTTGTTGTTTAAGAGTTAATAAAACAAAATTACTGCTGCCGAATCGCCTGTGGTTTCAAACCCTTACGTCGACGAAAGTGTTTCAAAGCACGGTATTCATGGTCGCTTTGGTGTTTCAAAGGACGGTAAACGGTGTTTCAAAACACGGTAGTTGGTGAACAGAAAAGTGTTTCAAAGTACGGTATGCCTATGACCCAATAAATAATTCGCTCCATCGCAGCCTGACACATGCTGACAGGTCGGGCAAACAGAATTTGATTCTCTGGGAATATCACGATGGCTGGCTGGCTGGCAAGCACGGTGAGCTGCCAGCTGGCCGTACGCGTGGCGGTAGGCGAGCTTGTGTTTGATGTCATCTAACTGGCCAAACAGCCATGCAAAAAAAATGCTTGCAAGAAAGTATGCTATCGTGTAATTAGGCCAGCATGATTATCGCATTGGTCAATAGTAAGGGAGGAGTCGGCAAGTCAACGCTCGCGGGAAATCTCGCCGGCTGGTTGCAGGCTCATGGAAAAAAAGTCATTCTCGCTGACTGCGACACGCAAGCTTCGTCGAGTGAATGGCTGATTGAAGCGGCTCCACAAATCCAAGTTGTTCGGCTTGCAAACGCGGATGAGGTACTAGATGAACTGCCTTCGCTGGGGATGGAAGCCGATTATGTCATTGCCGACGGCCCTGGTTCTCAAACGGAAACGTCCCGAGCACTACTGATGTGGGCCGATCTGGCCATCATTCCTTGCAAAGCATCCATGTTCGAAGTTCGCGCTCTGGAGAAGGGAACGGCTTTCGTCCGGCAAGCTCAGGCGATTCGAAAAGGGCCACCCCAGGCGATCGCCGTATTGAGCATGGTTGGTAAAGATTATCGACTGACTAAGGATATGCGTGACGCTGCCGCCAGCTTAAATCTATCGCTGGCGGACACTCCGGTAACACTTCGCCAAGCTTATGCGGACGCACCCGGTCAAGCGAGCTTTGTTTGGAAATTGGGGTACGCAGCCCGAGACGCTGCCCACGAAATTGATCAACTCTTCAGCGAACTACTGCCCGAAGCGGTGACGGACAATGTCTTGGCGATACGTAAAAGAAGAGGCGCTTAAAACCACAGAACCCATAGGAGCAAACGAAACGCATGGCAGAACGACGATCCCTTTCCAACTCACTTTCGACACCTGTCCCTGGCGTCGATTCCGATCTAGTACGATCCTTCGTTACTCAGAATCGAGCGTCCGAACGCCCCATTTCGGAACCACCCAAACCTGTCGAGCCAAGTGCAATAAAACCAGTTGAAACGACGCGCAAAATTGGAGAAGGACAAACAAGAATCTCTGTTCAAAAGCCGAAGAATCGCTTTCAACCGGTCGGTCTCATTCCAGTCACCGTTCGATTGCGGCCCGAAATCGCAGGAGCCTTGAAGCGCGCTTCATTGGAACGAGAATTGGCGGGTGAAGATATCTTCACGCAACAGAGTTTGGTGGAGCAAGTCCTTGAACCGTGGCTATCGAGCGAAGGATATTTGTAAGGAGTAGCGGCCTAAACTCGAGTGCTCGAAGGAAGAGCCCCTGGACCTTTAGGCTACATTGATGTTGACAATGGGTGTCATCGCATGACGCGCTTTGGCAGCGAAAGACTAACTGTCCAGTACAGCTTTTGAAAGCAAAACCCAAAGCCGCTGTGACCGTATGGATTTTTAATCCGGCGGAGCTTAGTGACAAGCGATGCACTCAGGTGACATCGAGTGCCAGCCGCTGACAGAGACAATTATCTGAAGGAAAAACAGCCCAGTCCGATCGCTTTTGACTGTTTCTTTTCGCACCTCCAACGACCTAGAATCGCCGAAGTCAATTCATTTCACTTCGTTGGAGACTCGAAAATGTTAGTCAGTCAAGAAGCAATCGTTAGCGAACAAAACTTCGAGATCAAGATTGGGGATCGCACTCTACCAAATCGTGAAAAGCAGAGTGCCAAGGCAGAACAACAGCACTCGGAGTCGGTCAGTTCGCTAGATAAATCACTTCTCGAATTGCGAACCTATCTGTCGTTTCAGGTCAATTCGCACTTTTCCGGTTGCAAAACCATTCTCAATGCTCTCACGCTAAAAGAGTCGATTGAGACCTACGCAAAAATTTTTGAGGTTTTTGAGACGCACCGCGCAGAATGGCAGACTTTCTGTCGTTCCCTCATTGTCATTCAGGAACAAGTCGCTGGAGACTCTGACGAGTTCAAACCGCTCTTTGAAGGCGAATTGAGTGCTTGGCATTCTGAACTTCTGAAGGGCGTCAACTTTGGTGGCACGATCCAAACGAGTCGCGTAACGGCGGAATTAGCAGCCCAACCCTTGGGTGAATTCAAGTTGAGTCTGCAGCAAGAGTTTGAGCAACTAAAGAAACAATTTGTAACGGAGATGCTTGAAATGCTAATTGAGTTGGTGGGGCTTGAGGCTCTAGGTCTGGTGGAGTGGTTTGGCGAGGAGGCATGCACTTATAGCAGCTATGTTCGGACTTGTGAGTTTGAAAAAACCGGTGAACGTGCTCTGAACACCAACTTCTACATAGAGTTGGGAATGTGGAAGAAACGGACACAAGTCAGTGTCGAACTGGAAGGAAAACGAACTCTGGTACGTCGAACTCAACACCTGGTCGAGGCAACGGAGAGCAAAGTTGCCGAATCCAAGTTAATCATACCACGCGAACAGCTAGGCTTTCTAAAAACGATCCCTACCTGGATCTCGCCAGCAATTCGTATTGTTGAGGGGATGCAAATTCGAGAAACGATTGCCAAGCAAGACCTGGGAGTTAAGACATTCACAGCAACTGAGGATCGCGTGCAATGGCACAATGATCCTGCAATTACCCTGGGCCCATTTGTGCTTTCCGCATGGGGCGAGACCGAAATTCGTCGCGAAGAGCAGCGTCAGATCGATGCCCAAAAGGACGTCTACAGCGATCCAGAAAACCCGAAAGATCGCCGTTGGCCTTGGAACAAAATAACAGGCTTGACGCTGCTCGTGGTGGCCTCACTAGTCATTCAGATTTACCCAGCAAATCGTTTTAGTGTCTTGGTCGGCTTTGCTATCGGATGGATCGCAGCGGTCATTTTAGGGACGCAGTTCTTTGTTGCCAAAGATCAACCCGTCACACCAGTTGGCGACGACAAAACGTCTCGAACGATAGCATTGTACGCCGTTTGTGGGGCAACAGTTTTGCTGATCTCAACGCTTAGCAACGCTCATGGCTACTACTTCGTAAGCGTACCCTTCGTAGTCGTATCCAGTATTTTTTGGGTGCTGTATATCAAAGCGACCCGAGGATGGAATGTTGCAATTGCCAAGCACGAGTAGACACACTTTCTAAGTTTCCTGAAAGTTCTGGAGCCAAGCGATGAATCGTATCCTAGCCTTTTTGCGTAACAAGAATGCCGCTCTATATGCGTGCATGGCGGTATTCTTGTTGGTCATCGCAGTCATTGCGATGCAGATCCCCGATGCATCGACAATCACGACCGACGATCCCCCGTTGACAGAAAACAGCGCAACGCAATTTGGCAACACGCTCGTTCGCAATTCGGTGCGTGACAGTCAAGCGTCTCGGCCGGAACGACTGCAGGAAGTAACCTCTCCGCCCCTTCCTATGCGTCTGGAACGATCTAAAGTGGTTGAAGCCAAATACCAGAACCTATCGGAAGCTCTAGGGGTGATCGGCGTCAGTTTCAAAGACTACCGCGGCAGCTACGAATCGATTCAATCCAGCTTGCAAGCTTTGATGTCCGATGAGGTGGGGAGTCGAGTGGGACAGTCCACCAAGTTGATCGATTCGTTCGAGAGTTTGACAAAGTCCGTCGCAACGCTTGGCGATTCGATCCAGGAACTGGAAAGAGAACTGCAAATCTGCCGCTTGGGAATCGAAGAAAATCTGGAGCGCAACCCGCATGTGGATCCACCGACTGAGATCGTAAATAGTATTGCTTCACTACGTAATACTTTGCGCACAATCGACGATCAATTGGAAGCTCGACGTTTGGGCTTGGCATTCATTGTCAGTGAATCAAAAGCTTTTTCAGTTTCCGAGAAGAAACTCTCCGAAGCGATCGAATCCCAAAAGTCGGAACAGGAAATTGCATTCCTTAAGGCGCAGAGCGAACAAGAATTAATTGAGGATGCGAGGCGAAATGCTGAGGCTCGCGAACTTGAGGGAGAGAGAAAAGAAGCTGCGTTTGCGGTCGAGCAACAAAAGGTGGTTGAAGAAATTGCACGCCTGAAGGCCGACAGAGACGCCGCCGACATTTTAGCGAAAGCTAAGCAAGAGCGGTCAATATTGGAGGCTGAATTCGAACGTGACCTACCCAAAATCAAGCATTACTTGGGACCCCTTTTCGTGAAATCAACTAAGCAACCAGGAGGTGGTGTAAATGTCGAAACGAAAGAATCAATGCCGGTTTCGATGAGGGCTTTGAGGAGCCATGGGTTCTCGGATTCTGATGTTCAAGCAGCCTGCCGCTCTTTGCTTCTCTTCTTCAGCTATTTCAAAGCAGGGGATCGTGGGCAAGGACCCTATCCGTCCTATTACGCCGGTGCGTATCTAAACGATAAAGAGATGGCGGCCATCCGACCCGCCTATGATCTGCTAAGTAAGTATGCCGAGTTGCTGGTCGCGAAAGAGCTGCTGGCCCCTTGATTGGCCCGCTGTCGCTGGAATGTCAAGCGGCATGTCGACTGACGCAGCGAGATGCCGCGCGACGTTCCATGGAATAACGGCATAGGCGCAACGTTCTATTTGGTAAGCCGGCAGTGAAAGGTATCAAGTGTGTCTTATCGGAAAGCCGGTCACACTACAGCACACTGCCGGTGCCCCAAGTCTGGTATCCCGAACAACGATGAGTACGAGAATCTAGTCCCACAGGAGCCGTGACCTTGAACGGAAGAAGTAAGAACAACCGTCGCTCATCGCGACAGACCCCAGTATCAAATCAACGCAGCCAGCGTTCGCCTATAGAAACGTTGCAAGTGAACGGTATTTCTTACGAGGTCAGAGAATTGCTGTCTTTGCCGCATCGCAAACGCGGCGTTTTATGGAACAGTCTCCCACCGCCAAACGGTACTCTTTTAACGCTGATTGATGTCGAGAATTCTTTAGAATCAAATCAGTTTTTAGACTGCTTGCAGCGTCTGCCGAAGCGACAAGGAAGCTTGCCGAGTTTGCGAAACTACGACTGCATCGATGGAAGGCTACGAATGATCGTCGATTGGTGTCAGGGTATCGATTTACAAAAGTACTTGGACCGCGTTTCGCAACAACCGACATTTCTGCCGATCGGTGTTTGGGAGGCAATTCGCCGCATGCGGGCTCTGGCGCATACTTGTTGCGTTTTGCACCAAGATTGCCGCATCATTCATGGTGATTTGAAACCGTCGAATCTAATTCTGCCGAGTGAACGGATTCCTATTTGCCTGATTGATTTTGGCAGCAGTTGGCAAATTGAAAGAACTCGAGGAAGATTCGAAGGTGATGGGAGCGATCCGTACTTTTCAGCCCCGGAAGTCTTCGAGAACGAAGCTGTCGTTGACGGCAGAGCTGACCAATTTTCGATCGCGGTCATTCTCTTCCAAATGTTGGCCGGACAGCTTCCTTATGAGCAGATGGGTGGGGTGCGATCTGCGTAATGCGCCTGTTTTTTTGCTGAATTGGTATTTATGAAAAGAGGCCTCCCCCTGCACAATGTTGGTTATCACACTAACACCACAGGAAAGGAAGCCTCATGGACGTACAGGTTAACGCAGGACAACTGGTTTGTGCAATCGCAGGTCAGGAAATTTCGGAAGTCGTTGAGAAACTGACGAGCGAATTTAGA
>JBBSJZ010000276.1:0-7884 GCA_038256795.1 Pirellulales bacterium
ATTTCGGTCCTGGCGGGCGAACGTGTTGGAGCGTTGATTGTTCTGCCAGGACGTGAGCCACTGGACCAACACGTTCGAGGCGGTGAAATCGTCGATGCCCACTTGAGCTTGCCGTTGATCCACAGCATTTTTCATCCTCAATCGCGTGGACACGACGGCGCTGTCATCGTCGTCGGCGATCGGATCGAGCGACTTGGGGTTCATCTTCCGTTGACGCAGCAATTAACGAAAGTCACGAGCGGTGGAACGCGACATGCAGCGGCTCTCGGGTTGGCCGAACGTAGTGATGCGTTGGTAATCGCAGTCTCCGAAGAGCGTGGCACAATTACGCTAGCTCAGAACGGCGATTGTCAAATTGTCGACTCCTCCGAGCTGATCGACCGCTTGCAACGCTGGTCTCAGGATCGTCGGCCAGCGGAGGAATCAAGGTCTCAACCCCGTTGGCGATCAATAGGAATGCAGACAGCTGCACTGGGAATTTCTGTCATGCTGTGGTTCGGTTTCGCCTATGACGCCGACTCAATCCAGCGCACGATTGTCGTTCCGATTGAATACCGCAACGTCCTCAAGGGTCACATCGTTGACGACCCGCGTGCCAACTATGCTGAGGTCATTCTGACTGGTTCTGAAGGCGCGTTCAAACTGCTCGATCCGACAACGATGTCCGTGTCAATTGATTTAGCGAACTATGACAAAGAGTCGACGATGCGTCTGCCAACGCAACCCGGCTTAAAAAACGTCCCCGGCGAGCTGCAAGTTGAGCAGGTCGAACCCAATTCCGTTTCCATTCGGTTAAGAGAGAAGTAAATATGGCTTAGCCTTCATCCGCCGATGGCCTATCGAGCGCCTGTGCAAGGATGTCATTGACTTCCACGTAGAATCAAATGAGGCCGCGATGGCGTAGAGAGTGATCCAACACCCACGTACCGATGACTGCTATTTGAGTGATCATGGTTGGTTCACTTGACCTAACTTTTTGGCGACACGCAGTTCTTCTTGCCGAGCTTAGCGGTGATCCAACGGTTCATCCAACCAGCTTGCAAAAGCCAGCTAAAATCGACTCCTTGGCACTGAACTTCGATAAGAAACCTTCACTCCCACCGAGTCTTTCGGCACGACAGTTGCGTTCACAGAAAACGGGCACATTCCGCCAAGCATCTTGCATCAAGGTGTGCTACGCTGCGCCCAGTGGTGAAGATTCACAACGACTTGGAGACTTCCGATGACCAGTGCGGACGGGGTAGGACGGCGAGATTTTCTGCGAGGGGTCGGCGCGGCCGCGGCGGTCTCGGGTGTCGCTTTGGCACAAGACAACGATCAAGCGGCCCCGCCTGCGGGTGCCAAGCGGAGTTCGCGGTCCAATGTGCCAATCCCGTTGACGTTGACGCTGAACGGCAAAAAAAAGTCGTTTGAGATTGATTCTCGGACCACGCTGGTGGATTTGCTTCGCGAAAAGGAACACTTAACCGGGACCAAAAAGGGTTGCGATCACGGTGCTTGTGGTGCCTGCACCGTCCACGTCAATGGGAATCGTGTTCTTTCGTGTTTGACACTCGCGGCTACGATCGAGGGTAGCGACGTCGTCACCATTGAAGGAATTTCAGATGGAGAATCGTTGCATCCGCTTCAAGAAGCATTTCTTCGTTGTGACGCTTACCAATGTGGTTACTGTACGCCCGGACAAATCATGTCCGGCATAGCGTGTATTCAGGAAGGACACGCGGCGAAGTCATCCGAAGAAGCACGTGAGTGGATGAGCGGGAATCTTTGCCGCTGCAGCGCTTACCCAAATATTCTCGTCGCCGTGCGGCAAACGGCTGGTGCGGAACCGAATGGCGATCCCGCCATTCGCACCTCCCCATTGTCGAAAGAGGCACTGTCATGATTCCTTTCAGCTACGAAGAGCCAACCACGCTCGCGACAGCCTGTTCGAAAATCGATCACCGTGACGCAATGGCGATCGCTGGCGGTACAACGATGGTTGACTTGATGAAGTTAAATGTCTTGACGCCCAAGATCGTTGTCCACGTTCGCAACGTATTGTCGACCAACGTGGAAGTACGCGACGACCACCTGGTGATTGGGGCCGCATGCACGATGGCGACACTAGCGGATCATCCGCTCGTTGACGGGAAACTGCCCGTTGTTCGCCAATCATTGATCCTTGCCGCTTCCCCACAGATTCGCAACATGGCGACGCTGGGTGGCAATCTGTTGCAAAGGACTCGGTCGACATACTTTCGGCACACCGATATGCCAGTCCAGCACGAAAGTTCGCAAAAGTTCGAGTCCACCGCGTCACGCGAGGGGAAGTTGGGTGCCGGAGTGGATACTTCTCTGCTCGCAATGCTCGGCAACAGCGGCGAACTCGTTGGTATGTATCCAGGCGACTTCGCGGTGACCTTCGTTGCCTTTGACGGTCAACTGGTGCTCTCGGGTATCGATGGCGAACGCAAAATCGCGGCTCGAGATTTCTATCGGGCGCCCCATGAGTCATTCCAATACACGACGGCACTCGAGCCGAACGAAATGATCAAAGAGTTGCATCTTCCGATCACAGATACAATCAAGAATAGCCTGTACCTCAAGATCCGCGAACGCAGTAGCTATGCGTTCGCATTGGCGAGTTGCTCAGTCGGATTGCAAATGAATGGCGATCGGATCTCGGCGGCAAATGTTGGGTTAGGCGGCCTGGCGCCGATTCCCTGGCACAGTGCCCAGGCCGAGCAAGTGCTCGTGGGCTCGATCGCGAGCGATGAAACGTTCGCTCGAGCGGCCGATGCGGCACTCGCCGACGCGACTCCGCCTCACGGTTTGGAATACAAGGTTACACTTGCCAAAAACACGATCATTCGGGCTTTGCAGATCCTTCGAGACCAAGGTCCGCTGAACGACGAACAACTTTGGGCCATGCAACATGGAAGGGGATAATCAATATGACTGCCTATGAAGTAATCAAGCTCGACGGTCCAGTCGGAAAGTCGATCGTTCGTAGATCAGGATACGAGAAGGTCACCGGTACCGCCACGTTCACGGCGGAATGGCCAATCGACGGTTTGCTGCACGCTGTCGCCGTGCCCAGCAAAATCGCGCGCGGCAAAGTCAAATCGATTGATACTTCCATTGCTGAGTCGATGCCGGGCGTGCGATTCGTGCTCACTCCGATGAATCTGCCGAGATTCACACGGGTGAAGACGATGAACGAGTCGAACCAATCCACCAACTATGCTTCGAATTTATTTCCAGCTGCCGAGATGGAGGCCTTTTTTGCTGGGCAATACATGGCTGCGGTGGTGGCGGATTCATTCGAAGACGCTCGTGATGCCGCGCTGGCGGTGAAGATCGATTACGAAGTCATCGAGCACGTCACGGATATTGACCTGTCGCCCGCCGAAGAGCGCCCGGACGATCTCTTCGGAATCCCAGCCGTGGTCACGAGGGGCGATGCCGAAAAAGAATTCGAAGCCGCCGAAGTCAAGATCGATTCCGAATATCCGACGTATGGCAATCACCACAACCCGATCGAGCCTCACGCGACGATTGCCCATTGGTCGGAGAAAGACGGCAAGCCATTCTTGACGGTTTACGAAACGTCTCAAGGGCTGGCGATGAGCCAGAACACCTACGTGCAATTGTTCGGTCTGAGTCCCAAGCAAGTTCGTGTGGTGTGCAAGTTCATTGGCGGTGCGTTTGGCAGCAAAGGTGCCATGTGGCCACAAGCGGTGCTGGCGTGCTTGTGTGCCAAGGCAGTTGGCGCGCCCGTCAAGATTGAAGTCACTCGCAGTCAGATGTATGGCGGGACCGGACATCGCACGCCGATGCGACAGCGGGTTCAGATGGGTGCCACGTCCGACGGCAAGATTCAATCGATCATTCACTCGGGTGTGGCCTCCTCGGCGGTCAAGGATGTGTATGACGAAGCATTCACGATGGCGACGCGGATGATGTACCAAACGGCATCGTTGCGGCTCGATCAACGACGTTGTCGCTTGAATTCGCAAGTCCCAACCTTCATGCGTGCTCCCGCCGAAACGCCGGGGATGTTTGCGATCGAATCAGCCATCGATGAATTGGCGTTCGAGCTCAAGATGGATCCGATCGAGCTGCGAAAGTTAAATGAACCTGAAAAGGATTTGCTCCAAGGCAAGCCGTTCAGTGGCCGACTCTTACTGGATTGTCTGAAACGAGGTGGCGAGGCGTTTGGTTGGCAATCAGGGCATCAGATCCCTCGCCAAAACAAGGACGGGAAGTGGTTGATCGGACGCGGCGTCGCCGCAGCGACCTACCCTGTATTTTTCTTTCCGACTCAGGCCAAAGTGACTTGGAATGCCGACGGACGAGTGTTGATCACGTGTTGTTCGCAGGAAATGGGTACCGGAACCGCGACCGTGCAAAGCCAATTGGTCGCTGACGTGTTAGGAATTCCCGTTAACCGCGTCTCGATGGAACTCGGTGATACGGACTTACCGCCGGGTGGTATTTCGGGCGGAAGTGCAACAACGGCGAGTCTTGGGGGCGCGCTCTTGGAGAGTATCAAAGACTTGAAGTCGAAGCTGATCGAGCTGTTGCCAGAAGACTCGCCATTGCGGAAAGTAGCCCCCGAGCAAGTCACAATTAGCAAGGGTCAATTGGCGTCCAGCGGCGGCGAGATCAACATCGAAGAACTGTTAACCGAAAGCCACAAGCGGTCTGTGTCGGGGAGCGGTAAGTTCGCGCCGGCGAAGGATGGTGATTACTCCGCACACTCCTACGGAGCCCATTTCGTCGAAGTCGCTGTGGATGAAGATTTCGGACTGGTACGAGTGCGTCGTTTGCTCGGTTGTTTCGCATGCGGCACCATTTTGAACGCTCGGACCGCGCGCAGCCAATTCATGGGCGGAATAGTGATGGGTGTCGGTCACGCGCTTCAGGAAGCGACGCACTGGGATCATCGCTATGGTCGCATTACCAACGATAATCTCGCGGAGTATCACGTTCCGGTGAATGCCGATATTCCTAACATCGAAATCTCATGGATCGATACTCCCGATTTCAATGCGTCACCGATTGGTGCCAAGGGGATCGGAGAGATTGGCATCACCGGTGTCGCCGCCGCAATCGCCAACGCAGTGTTCAACGCCACGGGTCGCCGAGTCCGTGAGTTGCCCATCACGCCTGAGCATGTGATGGCGACTGCTTAGTGCTTGCGTTTACTTGCCTCTGCGACGAAAGGTGTTTCTATGCAAGATTTGCTCGAACAAGCAGTCGCAGCTTATGAAGCTTGCGAAGCCGGTGTGCTTTGCACGGTCGTTCGGTTGGACGGAAGCGGGTATGGGCGACCCGGCGCACGATTGTTTCTGTCGGAGTCCGGTGATCGACTCGGTTTCATCAGTGGCGGGTGCCTGGAGAAGGACCTTTGCCGCCGTGTTTGGAGTGCTACCGCCGCTGGACCAAAATTAATCGCTTTCGACACAGCCGGTAACTCCGTCAACGTTCCCCAGTACAACACCGGATGCGAAGGCGTCGTGTATGTTTTGTGTCAACAAATCAACGATCGCCAAGTCGACGTGATTCGTCGTATCCTCCATGCTCATAACAGCGGACATGAAGTGCGCTTGCTCACCGTCTATCGAAGTGACTCGGACGAAGCCGAAGTGGGAGAAACTCTGTTGATCGACATTAACGGAGTGGTTCGGCAAAACAACCAGCTGGTCGAAAGCGATGAGACTTTGCAATCAAGTCAATCGCGTGCTTCACAAGTCACCGCCGTGATGATTGCCCAACTTCAATCGGCAACCCGTAACAGTTCCTTTGCAATACAAGATGCTAACGGCAACGTGATCGAAGCTGCGATCGAGATCATTTCGCCACCCCGTCGTTTAGTGATCTTTGGTTCTGGCGACGATGTGATTCCAGTTTCAATGGCTTCCGTCGCACTCGATTGGCGAGTGACGGTCATTGGCCATCGCCCGGAACTAACGCTTCCACAACGATTCCCGGGAGCTGAAGTTCTGTGCGGACCGATGCACCAAGTTGCTGAAGGTCTATTGGTTCGAGGCACGCATTTCAGCGACTGCACAGACGTCGTTGTCATGACTCATGATTTCGATCGCGACGTGCAAATCATGGACGTGCTGCTGGACTCACCCGTTCGATCCATCGGGTTACTCGGGCCCAAGCGGCGATTGGGTCGATTGGTGACCAGTTTGCATCATCAAGGTCGAAAGCTCAGTAGCCGTGACATCGATCGCATTCGCTCTCCATTGGGACTCGATATCGGTGCGATCGCGCCCGTTGAAATCGCGATGTCGATCGTCGCTGAGTTGATTGCGATTTCGCGACAACGCGACGGGGGTCTACTTCATCAGCGACTCGAGCCCATTCATCCAGCGAGCAAACACGAACGACTCACCGCCGAGCGAGTTATTGAGGTTGAACCCGAGGCTGTGAGTCCGTGAGTGGCCAAGGACTTGTGAGTGCGATTTTGCTTGCCGCTGGCGGATCGACTCGGCTGGGTCGCCCCAAACAATTGCTGCCTTGGCAAGGCTCGACCTTGATCGGCTCCACGATCCAGCAGCTGGCCATCGCGGGGTGTGAACGGTTGATCGTGGTGGTCGGAGCCTATGAATCGGAAGTCCGCGCGCACTGCATTTCCCCCCTCGATGTTCAGCTCGATGTTATTACCAACGTTGACTGGATGAAAGGGCAATCCACAAGCTTACGATTGGGGATCGAATCCGCATTGGCTGTCAACAACCTCGGAGCGACGGTGATCGCACTTTGTGATCAACCCTTGATTGACTCAACTCACTATCGAGCGCTCGTCGCACGCGTCAATCAGTTCGGACATGTCGCCGCCGCTACTGAGTATCGGCAAGGCCTGGGAGTACCGGCATGTTTCAGCTTGACACCCTTGAAGAATCTGTTGGAGTCGGCCGGTGACATCGGAGCAAAAAAATGGCTGCGTGATCAACCGCCGCATGCCGTCGCCCGCGTGCACTGCCCGTTTGCGGCAATGGATATCGATACGGAACTCGACTACGAAGAAAGATTGAAGCATGGCCAAGTTGTTTGAAGATTACCAACTCAAAGGGGTGAAGCTTCGTAACCGCATTGTCGTCTCACCCATGTGTCAGTACTGTTCCGAGGACGGTTTTCCCAACGAGTGGCACATGGTCCATCTCGGTTCGCGAGCCGTTGGCGGTGCGGGTTTGGTGATGGTTGAAGCGACGGCCGTTTCGCCGGAGGGACGCATCAGCCCGATGGACAGCGGGATTTGGTCAGACTTGCACATCGATCCGTTCGCACGCATCGCAAAGTTCATTAAGGAGATGGGTGCTGTCGCAGGAATGCAAATCGCTCACGCCGGTCGCAAGGCGAGTGCTAGTGTTCCTTGGGAGGGCAATGCCCACTTGCCCAACGGTGACGGCGGCTGGGACACGATCGCACCTTCGCCGATCGCGTTTGGTGCAAGTCTTGACAAAGTTCCCATGGCGATGACACCGAGCGACATTGTGAAGACGAAGCGGGACTTTGTGGATGCCGCAAAGCGGGCACTGGCCGCCGGATTTGAATGGCTCGAATTGCATTACGCCCACGGCTATTTGCTGCACGAATTTTATTCGCCGCTCGCGAACCATCGTGACGATGAGTACGGAGGAACCTTCGAAAATCGAATTCGATTCATGATGGAAACCCTCGAGGCTGTTCGTGAGGTGTGGCCAGAACGTCTGCCACTAACGGCCCGACTATCCGTAACCGATTGGATTGACGGCGGAGTGACCGTGGAAGATTCGATCGAGCTAACGCGTCGTATGAAGGAAGCTGGATTGGATCTGTTGGACGTCAGCCACGGCATGATCACACCGGATCACTCCGGCGTCCCATCGGAGCCTGGTTTCATGG
>JBBSJZ010000277.1:0-7877 GCA_038256795.1 Pirellulales bacterium
CCTCGGCGGCGATGATCAACGTGCGTTCAAACTGGCCGGTGTTTTGAGCGTTGATGCGAAAGTACGTCGAGAGCTCCATCGGACACCGCACACCCTTGGGGATGTAGCAAAACGAGCCATCGCTGAACACGGCCGAATTCAATGCCGTGAAGTAGTTGTCCGAAGACGGCACGACTGAACCGAGATACGTCTTGACCAGTTCGGGATGCTGATGAACCGCTTCCGAAAAGGGCATGAAGATCACGCCGTGCTTCTCAAGGGTTTCGCGGTACGTGGTGGCAATGGACACACTGTCAAAAACCGCATCGACGGCAACGTTCGCCAACACCTTTTGCTCGTGCAAAGAGATGCCGAGCTTCTCGTAGGTTTCGAGCAGTGCGGGATCAACTTCGTCGAGGCTGTTGAGCTTCGGTCTCTCCTTCGGCGACGAATAGTAGACGGACGCTTGATAATCGATTGGCGGAAACTTGACGTTGTGCCAAGTCGGTGTTTCCATCGTCAACCAGTGGCGATAAGCCTTCAATCGCCACTCGAGCAGCCATTCAGGCTCGTTCTTCTTGCTGGAGATCAGACGCACGACGTCCTCACTCAAGCCGGCTGCGATCGAATCGGATTCGATGTCGGTGACAAAGCCGTGTTTGTATTCGCGCCCGGTGAATTCTTCGAGCATCGCAGTTTCGGAGGTCATCAATGATCTTCAGGGGTTGATAGAAAAAGTTGTCCGCACACCGGGACAGCGACACCACGGTTAAGCTGAAAAAGAACTTCCGCAGCCGCAAGACTTGGTCGCGTTCGGATTGTTGAAGACGAATCCTCGCTTCTCGAAGCTCTCGTGATAGTCGAGCTCGGTGCCATCTAAATACACCGCACTCTTCTTGTCCATCGCAACACGTAACCCTGCTACCTCAGTCAGCATATCGTTTTCTTCGCTAACGTTCTCGTCAAAGCCGAGCTTGTACTCGAACCCGCTGCAACCGCCGCCAATCACCCCGACCCGCAACGCGACCGTCTCGGGAAGCTGTTGCTTCGCGATGACCTTCTTGAGTTCCTGAATTGCTTTTTCGCTGACCTTGATCGCCACGGCGTTATTTCCTGCTGATGTGGTGCATAAAACGGGGCTGAGAAATTAGCCCAAACACGTCGACGGTACCACTTGGCCGCCACAGGTTACACGGTATGTGCACTTTGCGTGCCAAATTAAATATCATTCCCGAAAAATTCCATAAGCTATTGTCTTCAAATGACTTAGGGATGATCATTCGGTAACCGCTCGACTGCCCCAGAACAACGGTATTTCGTCATTCGGTCGATTATTGACAGCAGAGTCACTGCCAACTCGCCCCTGGCGCGTTAGCATACCCTTGAATCATCGGGGCTGAAATGCTTCGTAACGAATCCGCGTCGGCATTTGGACGAATGGCGACATTTCGATGTTTAATTCATGGAAAGTACACCCCTCAGGTACGAACGACTCGTCGAGCGGATGCTCGAACAGATCACCATGGGGCACGGCCTCGATGAGCTGGTCAACTCCGTCTATGAACAGCTCCAGGGCGTCGTGCCGTACAACCGCATTGCCGTGGCGCTTCTCGATCAATCGGGCACCCTGCTGCGTTTGATTTCCTGTCGCTCCGACGGCGATGTGATGCTGAAGGTTGGCTACACCGCTCGCATCCAGGGCTCCACTCTCGCGCCGTTGTTGCAAACGGGGCAGCCGCGAATCCTCGACGATCTGCAGGCGTATTTGTCCGCGAAACCGGACTCGCCTTCGACGTCCCTGATCCATCGCGAGGGGATGCGATCGAGCCTGACGTTGCCGCTGTTGGCAGAAGGCAAACCGATCGGCGTGATCTTTTTTTCCAGCCGCGAATCGCACACCTACACCCTCGCCCACGCGGCGCTGCTCAAGCGGCTCGCCGGTCACATAGCGATCAGCCTCGAACACGGTCGTTTGGTCAGCGAGTTGCAGCAAACCAACCGAAAGCTGGCGGACGCGAACGCGGAAAAGGATCAGTTTTTGGAAACGCTCCGGCAAGAAGTCGAAAGGCAAACCCAGCAAATCCGGCGTTCCGAAAGTCGCTATCGGTCGCTCGTTAAGTTAGGCCAAATCGTCAACTCCAGCCTGGATCGGCGTGAAGTCTTCGAGCACGCGGCCAGGCAGATACACATGCTGCTGGATTGCGACCGCATCAGCTTGATCTTGGGATCGGACGCGGAATCACCGCGGATCGGTTTCGCGATTGAATTCATGGGCGGCCAAACCCAATGGGTCGAGTTGTCGTCGCAACTGCGGGCGGACTCGGCATTCCATTGGGTCCACCGCAACCGCCAACCCTTGGTCGCCGATCGCCTGCAAGAATCAAAAACGTTTCCCGAACACGCGCGTCTTCAGGATGCCGGCTACGGTTCTGTCGTTCATTTGCCGCTGACGTCCCGTGCCCAGCAGGTCGGCATGCTGGGCATTGCCTCGCGACACGATGGTCGCGCTGGCACCTGGGACCTGCAACTGCTCGATGAAGTTTGCGTGCAGCTCTCGTCGGCGCTGGGCAACGCCGCGGCGTACGGAGAGATTGATCGGCTGAAGCGGGAGCTCGAACAACAGAATGTCTACTTGCGTGATGAGCTTCATACCGAACACGCACTCGGTGACATCGTTGGCAAAAGTCGTTCGATGCAGGCGCTGCGGATCGCGATCGAGCAGGTGGCGCTCACCGATTCGACCGTGCTGATTTTGGGTGAAACCGGCACGGGAAAGGAGCTCGTCGCACGGGCGATTCACGACGCGAGTTCCCGCCGCGAAAACTTGTTGGTCAAAGTGAACTGCGCATCGCTCGCCCCTCATTTGAACACCAGCGAACTGTTCGGCCACGAAGTTGGCGCGTTCACGGGCGCGACCGAACTCCGCCGCGGACGTTTCGAGCTGTCCCATCGCGGCAGCATTTTCTTGGACGAAATTTCGGAGATACCGACGGAAACGCAAGTGATGTTGTTGCGAGTCTTGCAAGAACGATTCATCGAACGTGTCGGCGGGAACGAGCCGATCGAGATCGACACGCGCGTGATCGCGGCCACGAATCGCGACTTAAAAAAGTATGCCGAAGACGGCCATTTTCGAGATGATTTGTACTATCGCCTGCACGTGTTTCCGATCCACGTGCCACCCCTTCGCGAACGACGCGAAGACATCCCCGCGCTGCTGGATCATTTCATCGGGCGGTTCTCAATCCGCATGCACAAGTCGATCACTCGCATCGATCGCCAGGCGATGGACGCGCTGATGCAATATGATTGGCCCGGAAACGTTCGTGAACTGGAAAACATCGTCGAACGATCCATGATCGTCAGCCAATCCGACACGCTGCGAATCGACGCCTCGTGGTTGGCCGGAGACACGCAGGCAAGCGATTCTCGTGACACCCATTCTCCATCGACCTACCCCAGCAGCCAATCATTGGCAGCGATCGAACGCCAAGCGATCCTCGATGCGCTGTCGCGTTGCCATGGCAAGATCTACGGCAACGACGGCGCGGCGGCGTCGCTGAACGTCAAGCCCACCACGCTGTATGGCAAAATGCAAAAGCACCGGATCAAGGGCAGTCGACAGCACAAAACGATTGAGTCGGCTTAGCATCGTGCCTTCCCCCGCGGCGATGCTCGGCAAAAAGTTGATGGAACATGCCAACCGCGTCGCCGAGGCTTCGACCAGCTTTTTGTCGCTGCATCGCCTCGGTCCGGAAAAACGTCAGGCTCTTGATCGTCTGCGGGCAACGTTGCCGTTATAACTTTGGGTGACGGTCGCTGCCGTGATCCCGATGGCCACTTCATTGCCGGGCGTTGACCGCTCAGCCTGCGTTTTTAAGAGCTTGCCGTGATTCTTCCTGAACTGCTCTCGCGTACCCGTGTCATCTCGATCGTCGGTGACATTCTGAAGGTCCAAGCCGACGGCGTGGCGCTGGGGGAATTGGCCATGGTCGAAAACGGTGACCAACTTCCGTCGCTGGCTCAAGTCACTGAGATTCACCGTGATACCGTTTCGCTGCAAGTGTTCGCCGGTGGTAAAGGACTGCGGAGCGACGCCAGCGTGCGGTTTCTCGGGCATGCGGCCCAGGTGCCGTTCACGGACGACATTTTGGGCCGAGTTTTTAACGGTGTCGGGCAACCGATCGATGGCGGCCCCGAGTTGCTGGGCCAGCGACGCGTCGACGTCGGCGGTCCGTCGGTCAACCCGGTCACTCGCGTCGTGCCATCGAAGCTGATCCAAACGCAGGTGCCGATGATCGACGTCTTCAATTGCCTGGTGGAAAGCCAGAAGATCCCAATCTTCTCGATCGCCGGCGAACCCTACAACGAACTGCTCGGCCGCATCGCGATCCAGGCGGATGCCGACGTGGTCGTGTTTTGTGGATTGGGATTGATCTTTGATGAGTTCCACTTCTTCCGCGACACCTTTGAAAACGAAGGCGTCTTTCCGCGCACGGTGATGTTCGCCAACCGAGCCTCCGACCCGATCGTCGAACGGTTGCTCGCGCCTGACTTGGCGTTGAAAGTTGCTGAGCGGTTTGCTGTCGAACAGAACAAGCGAGTGCTGGTGTTGATGACCGACATGACGGCGTTCGCCGACGGGCTGAAAGAAATTGGTGTAGCGATGGAACGCATTCCGTCCAATCGCGGCTACACCGGTGACCTGTACAGCCAACTCGCCTCGCGTTACGAACGAGCCTGTGATTATCGCGGTGCCGGATCGGTCACTTTATTGGCCGTGACCACCATGCCCGGAAACGATGTCACGCATCCGGTTCCCGACAACACGGGTTACATCACCGAAGGCCAATTCTACCTGCACAACGGCATGATCGATCCGTTCGGCTCGCTATCACGACTCAAACAGCAGGTTATCGGCAAGGTCACTCGCGAAGACCACTCGGCGGTGATGAATACGATGATCCGGTTGTACTCGGGTGCCCGGCAAGCCCAGCAAAAACAGCAGATGGCGTTTGAGCTCTCCGTCATGGATCACAAATTGTTGAAGTTCGGTGAATTGTTTGCCCAGCGATTCATGCGGATCGATGTCGCCCTGCCGCTCAACGACGCACTCGATCTGGGTTGGAAAACGATGGCCGAGTGTTTTGAACCGGAGGAGCTGTTGGTGAAGGAAGACATCTTGAAAAAGTACTATCCCGCCTGATGACATTGGCACTCAACAAAACGACGCTCAAACGGCAACGTGATCAGTCCAAGCTGTATCGCCGTTTTTTGCCATCGCTGGAATTAAAACGCCAGCAATTGCAACTCGCTTGGCGAAAATCACAAGACGAGCTCGCGGAATTGGAATCCGACGTCGATCACGTCCGTCGTGAATTGGAAACCCTCTATCCGCTGGTCGGCGGGTCGACCATCGACGTCGGCGAGATGAAGCATTGGGTGCAGATCGTCGAACTGAAGTTGGGCACCGAGAATATCGTCGGCACCTCGGTCCCGTTGCTCGGTGAGCTACGTTTGGAAGTGCAAAAATATTCTCGCTTGGTGATGCCTTTCTGGGTCGATTCGCTCATCGTGGCGCTCCAGCAAATGGTACGGTTGCGAGTGCAAGTTCGAATCGCGAAACAACGCACCGAAGCGCTCGCCGCGGCGCTGCGACGCGTCACCCAGCGAGTGAACTTGTTCGACAAAGTGTTGATCCCCAAAGCGGAAGAGAACATTCGTCGGATCGTCGTTTTCCTGTCGGACCAAGAACGTGCGGCGGTCGTGCGTTCCAAGATTGCCAAGTCCCGCTAGGAAGCAAGGATCTCCCACGTTGGCTATTGTCCCCCTGCGACGCATGACGTTGATCGGTGAATTCAAGCACCGCGATCGAGTCGTCATGGAATTGCAACGATTGGGATGCGTGCATGTGCTGGACTTGAGTGACGCAGATCGTCCACCCGATGGACTCGGCGATTTGGCAAGCGACTTGAAAGCGGCGATCGGCTATCTGGAACGGATCGCCGAGCAACGTCCAGCACCGTCGGGTTTACCGTCGCTGCAGTCGACGTCGGAAGAACGCGACGAAGTCAAATGCATCGCTGCGGAAGTGTTGCAAATCGAATCCGAATCGCGATTGCTTGCGGATGAACAGGAGTCGGTGCGAAACGCTGTCGAGCAAACGCAGCCCTGGGGAAACTTCACCATGCCGCCAGCGGGTGAACTGGGTGACCAGCGGTTGTACTTCTACCGAATGAGTTATGGCCAAGTCCGAACGTTCCATGCCAAGCGTCGAAAATTGAGCGGCTCAGTGGACGACTCCTCGACCGGCACAGCCGCGCGGGTGAACGTCGATCGTCAACATGAGTACTGGGTGGTCGTCGCCGCGACACCACCGCCGGGTATGCCCTGTGAACCGGAGACTCTCGACCCACGTTCGCTCGACGAGTTGAAAACGCGATTGGTGGAGATCGACGGACTGCGAGAACAATTGCAATTGAGGCGAATCGCCTTGACCCGCTGGCTCGATCGACTGCGTTTCCACTCGACCGCCGTTCAAGACGAAACGGCGCGGATGATCGCATCGCACCGTTCGCTCGTTGATGGGCCGGTGTTTGCGCTAGCGGGCTGGGTTCCGCAGCGACGGGCGGACGAGTTGCAAACGTTCGCCCAGCAGAGCACGTTAGCGCTTTTCATCCGCAAACCGGAGCTGGACGACCAGCCACCGACATTACTCAGCAACCCGCGACCGATCGCGGGTGCCGAAGGCGCAGTCACGTTCTTCATGACGCCAGGTTATCGCGCTTGGGATCCGACCTGGGTGATGTATTTTTCCTTCGCCGCTTTTTTTGCGATGATCTTGGCGGACGCCGGCTACGGAATCGTGCTGGCCGTGATCCTGGGCTTTGCCGCCAAGCCGCTGGGTCGGACGCAAGCGGGGCGTCGATTTCGCCAGTTGGCCGTGTTCATGATCGCGATCACCATCGGCTACGGAATGCTGATTGGCAGCTTCTTTGGCGTCGCGCCACCGGCGGATAGTTGGCTGGATCGGCTAGTCATCAAGAGCGACGGGCGTTCGATTATGGAAAACCGCGAGGCCATGATGTTGGTCGCGGCGACGATCGGAGTCTTCCATTTGGTGCTCGCCAACGTGATCGTCGCTTGGCGATGGCTCGGCAGCGGGCACGCACTCGCGTCGGTCGGTTGGGTATTCGCACTCCTGGGCGGTTGGTTGTTGGCCTTGGCGATGATCCCCAAGCCAGACGTGATGACACTTTGGGCCAATGGGTGGGGTGGCCCCGCAGACGAGTGGACACAGCTCGCTACGAGATCCGGTTGGTGGATGGTCGGGAGTGGTTTGGGTTTGGTGTTTTTGTTCTCCAGCACGCGGCCCGTCTTTTCACCGCGTCCGATGGATTGGTTGATGCGGTGCGTCGATGGGCTGATGGGATTGACCGGTGTGACGAAAGCGTTCGGGGACACGCTCAGTTACTTGCGACTGTTCGCGCTGGGACTTGCCAGCGCCCAACTCGCAATCGTGTTCAATCAACTGGCGGCTGACGTATCGCAAATCAAGGGCGTGGGTTTATTGCTGGGGCTGTTGATTTTCTTGCTAGGACATACGTTGAATCTGTTGCTGGCGGTTGTCGGCGGTGTGGTTCACGGACTGCGTTTGAATTGCATCGAGTTCTTTAGTTGGTCCCTCACCGACGAGGGTCAGCCGTTCGAAACCTTTAAATGTGAAGCAGACAAATAATGGAGTCACCGTTTTGGGACATGATGGGGATGGCTGGAATCTACGCGCCACTGGCGCTGGGTGCGATCGGCAGTATTCTGGGGTGTAGCGCCGGTGGCCAAGCCGCATGTGGCGCGATGCTGGACGTGGAAAGCGGCTACGGTCGCCTGGTCGGATTGTC
>JBBSJZ010000278.1:0-7845 GCA_038256795.1 Pirellulales bacterium
GCAGGAGAGACCTTTGCGAAGATCCGGCAGGAGAGACCTTTGCGAAGATCCGGCAGGAGAGACCTTTGCGAAGATCCGGCAGGAGAGAATAGTTCGCGTTGATAATCTCAGCGGTAAAGCCGGATCGGCGTCGCTGACGCTCCTTGATCCGGCCTACGGCGTGACGGCTGTGGGAAACTTTCTCAATCTTTTCCCCCTGCGAATTGATTTGCCCCCGGTCTATATTAGATAGGTCTTGAGGATTTTTGCGGTTGAAGGTCGAAATGGCTAGAAATCCCGCCTCGAGTCACTTTGCCGGCGCACGTGCGTGGGATTGCGAACCAGCGGGAGTCCCCGTGTTGGGTCCGCAGCCCCTCTGACGTAGCCGGTGTTTTTTCACCTGGATTCGCGCGGTTCTCTCGTGCGGACCCGATAACCTCGGAGATCGAATTTTATGTCGCAAGTCGAAGTCAAGAAGCTACCGTACAAGGTCAAGGACATTACTTTGGCCGAATTCGGCCGCAAAGAAATCGAGTTGGCTGAGAATGAGATGCCCGGTTTGATGTCGCTTCGCAAGAAGTATGGCAAAACCAAACCGCTCACCGGTGCCCGCATCGCTGGATGCTTGCACATGACCATCCAGACCGCCGTGCTCATCGAGACGCTCGTCGAGCTCGGTGCTGAAGTCACCTGGTCCTCGTGCAATATTTTCTCGACCCAAGATCACGCTGCTGCCGCAATCGCCGCCGCCGGGATTCCCGTGTTTGCCTGGAAGGGCATGAGCGAACAGGAATTCGATTGGTGCATCGAGCAAACTTTGGATTTTAAGGACGGCAAGAAGCTGAATATGATCCTCGACGACGGTGGTGATCTCACCGCCATGGTCCACGATCGCTTCCCAGAACTGCTCACCGATATTTCGGGCATCAGCGAAGAGACTACGGCGGGCGTTCACCGCTTGGACGTACTCGTTAAGAAAGCTCGCTTGCAAGTGCCCGCGATCAACATCAATGACAGTGCCACCAAGAGCAAGTTCGATAACTTGTACGGTTGCCGCGAGTCGTTGGCGGACGGTGTCAAGCGAGCCACGGACGTGATGCTCGCCGGCAAGGTTGCCGTCGTTTGCGGCTACGGTGACGTTGGTAAGGGTTGCGCTCATAGTTTGAAGAGCTACGGTTGCCGCGTCATCGTGACGGAGATCGACCCGATCAATGCCCTGCAAGCGGCGATGGAAGGGTTCGAAGTCACGACGATGGACGAGGCCTGTAAGGAAGGTCGTTTGTTCGTCACCACGACGGGTAACAAGGACATCATTTTGGGCGAGCACATCAAGCACATGCCCAACGACGCGATCCTTTGCAACATCGGTCACTTCGATACCGAAATCGATGTCGCCTGGGTCGAAAAGCAAGTCGCAGCCGGCAAGGCGACGTGCAGCAGCATCAAGCCAGCCGACATCGGCGCCGTCGATCGCTACACGTTCGCCGACACCGGACGCAGCATCATCATTTTGGCCAAGGGCCGTTTGGTGAACCTCGGTTGCGCCACCGGTCATCCATCGTTCGTGATGAGCACGTCATTCACGAACCAAGTCCTCGCCCAGCTGGAATTGTGGGAAAACCGCGATAATGACAAGTACAAGGTCAAGGTGTACTTGATGCCCAAGGCGCTCGACGAAGAAGTCGCACGTCTGCACCTGGACGCCGTCGGTGTTAAGCTCACGAAGCTTACCGCGACGCAAGCCGAGTACATGGGCGTCCCGATCGAAGGCCCCTACAAGCCCGACCATTATCGGTACTAGGGTGCAAGCGGGCCACAGGTTAGCAGGGCCACAGGGTAGCAGGGCCACGGGGTAGCAGGGCCACAGGTCAAACGATGAAAACGCTCGCCAGTAACATGGCGAGCGTTTTTTGTTGGTGTCCACGACTTGACCGCCAAGCATGGGCAATAGTTCCAAGCATCGGCGGCTAACGCTTGGACACCAACATGCTCCGTCCTTTCAAGCTCATCCGATGTCGCCTATCCTGCTAACGATTCGATCAGACGCTCGTCCCTGTCCCCCTGTGGCCCTGTTCTCCTGCGGCCCTGTCCCACCTTTCCATCCCCCATGCCCGAAACCAAGCCGTTCGCCGCCGTCCGTTACAACCTCGATCACGTCGGATCGCTGTCGGATGTAATCGCACCGCCGTACGATGTGATCGATCCTGAGTTGCAGGATCGGCTTTACAAGCAGCATCCCGCCAACGTGATCCGCGTCATCCTCAACCGGTCCGAGCCAGGAGACGAGGGCGACGAGAAGTACGGGCGAGCCGCCAAGTTTGTGGCGCAGTGGAAGCGTGAAGGCGTGCTGATGACGGAGGCCTCGCCGGCGCTCTACGTCTACCACCAATCCTTCAGCCATGACGGCAAGACCTACAATCGCCGCGGGTTCATGGGTCGCGTTCGGTTGCAACCGTTCGGCCAAGGCAATATTTATCCGCACGAAGAAACGCACGCGAAAGCAAAAGTCGACCGCCTCAAACTGACTCAAGCTTGTGAGCAGAACTGCAGCCAGATTTTTGGTCTGTATCCCGACCCCAAGAACGAAGTCATCACGCTGCTGGATGCCGCGACCCGAGGCATCGAGCCGATCGAAGCGACCGATCACCTCGGCGTGCGGCATACGCTTTGGCCAGTGACCGATGCAGCCGTCGCCGCTCAGGTTGGCAAATTGATGGCGGACCGGCCCATGTTCGTAGCGGATGGTCATCACCGCTATGAGACCGCTTGCAACTATCGCGATGAAATCGCGGCCAAATCTGGTGGTCTGGCCAAGGACCATCCCGCCAACTTCGTGATGACGATGCTCGTCGGCATGAGTGATCCGGGGATGATCGTGCTGCCGACGCATCGATTGCTGCGCGGCACACCCAAGTTAACGATCGAGCAAATTAAATCTAAACTCGGACACGCATTCGCTTGCGAAGTCTTGGACGGCGGACGAGCCGCAGTCCACATGGCCTGGGGACGTATGGCGAAGGCCGACAATCAAGGGCTTCTCGCTCTCTATTCCGCCGCCGACGATGCCTGGGTGCTGGCCAAAGCCACCGCCGCCGCAGCCGCACAAATGCAAGTCCTCGCTCCGCAGCAATCCGCCCAGTGGCGAGCGCTCGGCGTCAGCCTGCTGCACCGGCTCGTGATTGACAATTTGCTCGGGTTATCCGGCCATTCCAAGCCCACGTACGTGCACGACATCAAGCACGTGCTCGATGGGATTAGCGGTGTCGGCAGCCAAGCGGAAAGCGAATCCGATGAACCCTACACCCTCGCCTGTCTCGTCATGCCCGCCAAGGTTGCCGACGTCGAGGCCATCAGTCTGCACAAAGAGCGGATGCCGGCAAAGAGCACCTACTTCTATCCGAAACTCCTCAGCGGTCTGACTTTCAATCCGCTCGCGTAGGCTGGATCAAGACGCCATATCACCGCGCATCCGGTATTGGGCATAGGCTGTCGAATCTTCGCCTAGCCTCAATTCGGCCCTCGGTACCCGATCATCCTGTGGCCCTTTAAGCCTGTGCCCCTGCTACCCTGCGTCGCCGTTCCACGTGGCACTCCGGATGCCTGCGTCAAGTCCAGTTTCGTATGAAACGAGTCTTGCGGCGGGAAACACCGTTCGCGTACTTTCCGAAAACGGCACCAACGGACACGGTGCTTTGAAAGTGCTCGAGGACAATTGTCGTGGGAAGGATTCTCTGCGTGGTCAATCAAAAGGGAGGTGTCGGTAAAACGACGACGGCAGTCAACCTGTCGGCCGCTCTCGCGTTGGCTGGCCGCACCACGCTGCTTCTCGACATGGACCCACAATGCAACGCCACCACGGCCGTCGGTTTGAGTCCTGCCAGTGGTCACGCGCTCGTCGGCGACGCGCCGCTCCCTGAGTCGATCCTCGCTGCTGAGCTTAAGAATCTGTTCGTCGTGCCTGGTAGCCGCAGCTTCCACGATGTCGACAAGCTGGCCATGTCCGATGATGCCGATGCCAAGCGAGTTCGCCGGCATCTCGACAGCGTCATTGATGCCTACGACTTCATCCTCATCGATTGTCCGCCCAGCGTTGGCGCTTTGACGCAAACCGCATTGTCGGCGAGCACGGAAGTTTTGATCCCGATCCAGTGCGAGTACTTCGCGATGGAGGGGCTCACGCAGCTCATTCAAACGATCAAAAAAATGATCCAAGTCACCTCAGGCCGTCTGAGCTTTGGTGGCATTCTACTGACCATGTATGATCCGTACTTGGAATTGACTCGAGAGGTGGACGGCGAAGTCCGGGACTTCTTTGGTGATATTGTGTTTGATAGTGTGGTGCCGCGCGACGTGTCGTTGTGCGAAGCACCAAGTCATGGAAAGACTGTTTTCGAATATGCCCCGCGATCCCGCGGCGCATACGCCTATACTCAACTGTGCATGGAGGTGCTCGGACGTGACTAATGCAACCGTAACTAAGGATCGACGACTCGGCAAAGGTCTCGCGGCGCTCTTGGGGACTCCCCTCGACGACGATGGGCATCCGTTGCCGATGAATACCAACGGGACAACGGACAACGGGAACCGAAGCAGCGTTCATTCGCTCGAGCTTCGCGTTGAAGAGATCGAGGCGAATCCGTTCCAGCCACGTCGCGAATTCAATAACGACGAAATCGCCTCGCTCGCTGAGAGCCTCAAGAGCCACCAACAATTGCAGCCGGTTCTGGTTCGCATCGTTGAAGGCAAGTACCAATTGATCTCCGGCGAACGCCGTTGGCGAGCCGCCCAGCACGCAGGTCTCGGCACGATCCGCGCCGAAGTCCGCGAAGCTGACGATCGCCTGGTCGCCGAGCTCGCGATCATCGAGAACCTGCAGCGCAAGGACTTGAACCCCGTCGAAAAGGCGATGTCCTTCAAACGCTACATCGACGAGCACCAGTGCAAACAAGATGATCTGGCGCGTCGCTTGAGCATCGACCGTAGCACGATTGCGAATTTGATGCGGCTGCTCGAACTGCCGCAGCAGATCCTCGACTGGCTCGTCGCTGGCGAGATTTCAGCCGGTCACGCTCGCGCACTACTACCGATTGGAGACGAGGAAGTCCAAATGCGAATCGCCAAGCAAGTGATGGAAGACAAGTGGAGCGTGCGGGCCGTCGAGGCGCACGTTTCAGAATTGCTGCAAACCGAAGAGGACGCCGAGACTGGCAAGAAGATTGTCAACGTCAGCCGTCAGAAGCGAAAGACCATCGCACCTCATATCGAGGCGATGCAGCAAGAGATGCGGATGATCTTCGGCACCAAGGTTGAGATCAAGGCGAGTGTCCGCGGTAAGGGCAAGTTCCAAATCCACTTCTCGGACGTCGATGAGTTCGAGCGACTCAAAGACTTGCTGCTCGAAGGAAAAAGACCGGCACTGCGAATTGCCAGTTAGTCCACCGAGTGTCTACTGAATCTCTCAAAGCCGCAGCAACGAAAGTCGCTGCGGTTTTTTCGTAGGCCGGATCAAGGAGCCTTAGCGACGCAGATCCGGCATCAGTCAGGGGATCATGCCGGATCTCCCAGAGCCTCGATCCGGCCTACCCGGGGCCCATGAAGCTGGTTAAATCTGTCATAATATTTCGACGTGGGCAAATTTATCAACGCGTCAGGACTCCCTTGCGATGTCCGACTACCGTCGAAGATTCATACCGGGTGCGACGTACTTCTTTACTCTCGTGACATACGGTCGACGTCCAATCTTGACGACTGAATTGGCTCGCTCATTGTTGCGTTTGGCGATCATCAAAATTCGATTGAAGTATCCGTTCACTCTTTTCGCGACCGTGCTGTTGCCGGATCATTGGCATTGGGTCATGCAGTTGCCGGCAGGTGATTCCAACTACTCCACGCGTGTGCGCCGAATCAAGGAGCAGTTTACGCGTTCATGGCTGAAGCATTCGTCGAGCGAGGCGATGGTGACCAAGTCACAAGCAACGAATCACGAACGAGGCATTTGGCAACCTCGTTTTTGGGAGCACACGGTTCGCGATGAAGGTGATCTGGAGGGATGTGTGGACTACATCCATTGGAACCCGCGCAAGCATCAGCTCGTTGAGCGCGTGAGCGATTGGCCATGGTCGTCATTCCATCGTTTTGTCGCCGCATGCCAGTACGACCCACGTCGGGGCGGCGTGATGCCCGAATCAATCGAGCCGAACTCCGAGTGGGGCGAACCGTAGGCCGGATCAAGGAGCCTTAGCGACACAGATCCGGCATCAGTCAGGGGGTCATGCCGGATCTCCGCAAGCCTCGATCCGACCACCGCGGGGCCTGCCAAATTTGGCGGGGTGATCACTGGTGGAGGCTTTGCAATTGCCGTAAGGGTTGTCTCAGTATGACTTTGTGACTATTCGTGTGTCTCCGGCACGGGGATTGCTAGATTAGGCTTCCGCTAAAAATATAGCTGCCATTCGGGCCATCGTTCACATCGACTCGTGGCGACGGACTGGAGTTGGCAGCGACCCCACGTGCAAATCAACTCGATTCAATTTCTCACCCCTTTATTGAAGGTGTCACGGAGATGGCGACTGCCACCAAGAACAAGTCCACTGGCGTGCGTTTGCAGCCAATCGGCGACCGGATCGTGATCAAGCGAGCCGAAGGTTCCCAAAAGACTGAGGGCGGCATTTTCTTGCCCGATTCAGCAAAAGAAAAGCCCACCAAGGGTGAAGTGGTCGCGATCGGCACGGGCAAGTTGCTCGATGACGGAACGCGGGCCACGAGTCAATTGACCGTCGGTGACTTGGTCCTGTTCACCTCGTGGGCTGGCGAAACCGTCGAGATGGACGACGTCGAGTACTTGCTGATGCGCGAAGACGACGTCACCGCCATCATTGGCTAGACATTTTTGGGTTAGCGGAATTAGCGAAAGCTGTCCGGTAACGAATTTGACTGAATTAACTCAAAACGGACGGTTCGCGCCGTGCCGCACTACACAAAACTGGAGACCAAACTATGGCCAAGATGATTGCGTTTGATCAGGAAGCACGCGAAGCGATTCGCCGCGGCGTTTCCAAGCTCGCGCGAGCTGTGAAAGTTACCCTCGGTCCCAAGGGCCGAAACGTGATTTTGCAAAAGTCCTTCGGTAGCCCCACTGTCACCAAAGACGGTGTGACGGTCGCCAAGGAAATCGATCTCGAAGACGTTTACGAAAACATGGGCGCTCGCATGGTTCGCGAAGTCGCGAGCAAGACGAGCGATGTCGCTGGTGACGGAACCACGACCGCGACCGTGCTCGCCGAAGCGATTTTCAACGAAGGCATCAAGGCCGTCGTCGCTGGCGTGAACCCGATTCAAATGAAGTCGGGTATCGAGGCCGCGGTTGCGGACATCACTGAAAAACTCAAGTCAATGGCCGTTAAGGTCAAGGACAAGGCCGCGATGGCAAACGTCGCTTCGATCGCCGCGAATAACGATCGCGAGATCGGCGAACTTCTCGCCGACGCGATGGAAAAGGTCGGTAAGGACGGGGTCATCACCGTCGACGAAGGCAAAAGCTTGCACACCGAGCAAGAGTGGGTCGAGGGAATGCAATTCGACCGCGGCTACCTTTCGCCGTATTTCGTCTCGGACGCTGGCAGCATGGAAGCGGTCCCCGAGGACTGCTACGTGCTCGTTTACGAGAAGAAGATCAGCAACATCAAAGACATGGTGCCGATCCTCGAGAAGGTGGTTCAGCAGGGCAAGCCACTGTTGATCATCGCGGAAGATGTTGACGGCGAAGCTTTGGCAACGCTCGTGATCAACCGACATCGTGGGACCGTCACCTGCTGTGCCGAGACGGCACCAGGTTACGGCGATCGTCGCAAGGCGATGATGGAAGAC
>JBBSJZ010000279.1:0-7826 GCA_038256795.1 Pirellulales bacterium
AGACCCGTCGTCGCGTGCTCGTCGGGATGATTGCGATCCTCGTTGTAAACATCGAGCACCGAATCGACGAAACGATCGAGTCGCTGGGAGGCTGCGGTGGTCCCACCCGGTGTCGCTTCCGCCGGACGCACGTCATGGTCGATCGGCAACTTCCCGATCCCACCACGATCGAGCAAAGCTTCCAGGTCCGCTGCGGGCCAGCGCTTTGTAATTGCGGTTGGCAGCTGTTCGAGTTTGGGCAACTTCGCTCGCGCCAGCGGATCGGGTTGCGGCGGTTCCGATAGCGGATCGAGAATGTTTTTTTGCATCCATCGTCGGTAGCTGTGCGCGACCGTAAACGTGCGGTCGCCCGCGCGGAGCGGCATCACCCCGTTACTATCCACGCACTCGAGCCGTGCATCGATTCGCTGCTTCACCGCGTCAATCATGTGTGGCAAAAAGAAACACGGATACTCGTCCGTGACCACCACACAGGCTCGCTGGGCGAGTTGGTGAAGCAGCGGCGTGCCCGCACCCGCCGTCGGTTCGACGTAGGGGAAATACGTCACCGGTCGATGAGCAAATGCCGCCGCGTTATCGCGCATACCTTCAATCACGAACCGATGCAAACGATCGCTGGCCCATTGGTAACGGATCCGCAGCGGCTCAAAGACCACGAGCGGCTTCCGCAATCGCTTGGCGTGATCGACGGCATGTTGCAGCGCGAAGTTCCAAGTCGAACGACGAAACGCGATCATCCAATACAGCACATAATCACGGTCGGCAACGAGTTCACGATCGTTGGCGGCGTGGACGCGAATCGAGGGGATCATCGGTGCTGGCTCCTTGCATTTGGGCTCATTGAATTTCGGCTCCTTGGGCCGCTTCGAATCGCGCCGTCCAGAATTGACGTGCGGCTTGAACTCCTGGGACGTGCCGCTTGATCACAGCGGGCGGTTGTTGCTTGAGGCGGTGTTCGTAATCGTTTTGCCACGCTTGAAAGTATTCGACGGCATCGCGTGTGATTCGTGGCCGGCCGTCGAACTCGATGTACCACGGGGCGCTCATCGCAGCACGAAAGTGGTCCTCAAAGAGGGTGACGACGCGCACCACCACCCAACTACTCTCGTCGATCGTCAATGACGGTATTTTTCCGCCCGCCAGTGCAAACTCATCGAGCCGAGCACTGTAGTGAACCTCACCGTTTCGAACGACTTCCAGGTAATCGACGGGGTCGCGTACCGAGAGTGTCAGCTCCACGGCCAACTCGAGGACCTCGCCCCGCTTCGCCGTGAACGTGTGACCGGGCAATTCGCCCGCGAGTTTGGGCCGAAGCAGGGGTCCGTTGGTAGCGATGCTGCGGCCTGCCCACGCGGCCGACCACCACCCGAGTTCTGAATCGACTGGCACGGCTTCCACCGGAAAATCTGTGGGCGCTTTTGGCGAGATGACCTCGTATTCGGAAATTGGCTCGGCCACGTAGAGCCGGTTGTAGCCCACGGGGTTGCCAGCGCCGCCGTCACCACTACCGGCGAGTGGCGGGATTTTGAATCCGGCATCCAGCAGCTTCCAATAGATACGCTCGGCGGCGCGGCCGAGTGCGCGACCTTCGCCACTGGCCAGTCCCGGCGGTTGGCGTCCGTCATTAATTTTCGTCGTCGATCGATCGAGCCGCAGCCAATCACCGAGTACAAAAAACCCATCAATCTTGCCGCTCGCCAACCACACGGGAACGGGCCAAGCGAAGGGGTTCTCGATCGCTGCGTGCTCGCCATCGTCTAAATTCACGAGTCGCTCGGCCGCAAGCTGCGAGCCTCGCTGCGCCTCAAGCTGGCCCGCTCCAGCCTCATCATCGGGTTTCACGGCGCCGGTCCGGTAAATCGCCAGCCCGTCGTCACAGGTGACTCGCACAGTCGTCCAGACGGGCTCGAATACGAGCGGCTCGTCCGCCCTATTTGCGGGGACCGGTAGCGCGTCCGCGTGCCCGAGGACCGCGGCTACGTGCAAGTCCTCCGACGCCATTCGCAACGGCAAGTCCGCCGAAGTCGCTGGCACAAGGCAATCGCCACTGGTCCAACCGATGGCTTGCATGTCAACCATTCGCGGCAGCTTGAACGTACTCTCGTCCAAACTGGTTTGCTCCATCGTGAAGCTGCCACTGAGCACCCGATATTCGGGACCGCGGATCATCCGAAATGCGTAGGGCCCTGCCGCGAGTGAGACTTCCACGCGGCGGTCCAGCACGACGCCGAAGCCCGCCGGAATGGTCCTGCGAAGTGGCATCGGTTTGCCGCCCGCCGAGCCTCGATACAGTTCCAGCCGCGTCGCGACCGCGGCACCCGTGGACTCATCCGCTGCCCGAATCGTCAGCGAACCCGCCGCGACCACGCGCTGGGGTGACGCTAAGCCCCAGCCAACGCCGAGTACAATCGCCAAGATCGTTCGTGATCGCAGTTTATTTGAGCGGTGCAGTGATCGCGGGGGTTCACGCCGGGTAGTCGAACCGCGTCGATTGTGCCAAGTTGGCATGAACGTTGGACATCCCACGAATATGACCCAGCAAGTGAAGTAAAAAGACGGTAGCACTGTGGCTGAAGACCTGTACCAAGTTCTCGGTGTCGCGCGCGACGCCAACAAGCCGGATATCCAGAAAGCGTACCGCAAGCTCGCGCGGAAGTACCACCCGGACATGAATCTGGAGAACGACGACGCCAAAGAAAAATTTAAACGGGTCCAGGAAGCTTACGACGTTCTTAGCGACGACGAGAAACGTTCCGCCTACGATCGCTACGGCAACGACTTCGAGAAAATTCGCAGCGATGGTTACCAACCCGGTGCCGGTGGCGCTTCGTTCGACGGCCTCGATCTGGAGGCGATCTTCGGCGGGGCCAATCGGCGTGGCGGTGGCGGCGGTGGTGGCGGTCCTGGATCGGGATTCGAGGGCGGCTTCAGTGATTTCTTTGAAGCGATGATGGGCGGAGGTGCTGGTGGCGGACGCGGTGGCGGGCGGCGACCCCAGCAACAACCGACGCGAGGCTCGAATGTACGCCATGAACTCGAGATCCCCCTCAGAACCGCCGTCCTCGGTGGCAAGTCCGAGTTCTACCTCAATCGAGGCACGGCAAGTGAAAAGCTCGCCGTCAATATTCCTGCGGGTGTCCAGGCCGGTGCCAAAATACGGCTGCGTGACAAGGGGCATGCGTCAACCAATGGCGGACCTGCTGGTGATTTGATTCTGATCTTGAAGATCTCCGATCACCCGCACTATCGCCGCATCGCCAACAACCTCGAAATCAAATTGCCCGTGACACTCGGGGAAGCCGCGTTGGGCGCCAAAATTGATGTCCCAACACCCTCGGGCACCGTCACCCTCTCGATTCCCTCAGGAACGAGTAGCGGCAAGCGACTCAGACTCAAGGGCCAGGGCGTTAAGCCGGCGAGTGGGAATGCCGGTGACCTCATCGTCGAAATCCAAATTCGCTTGCCGGCGACGATCGATGAGTCATCCATGAAGCTCATCGCTGATTTCGAAGCCGCCAACCCCCTGTCCGTCCGCGACGAATTGGCTTTTTAATCACTCCACGCTGAACTTAAAAATCGTTTGCGATTGGTGCTCGACACCGGGCTTCAAGATCGTTGACGGAAAGTTCGGCTGATTCGGGCTGTCCGGATAGTGCTGGGTCTCCAGGCAGAATCCACCGCGGTGAACGTACGGCTTGCCCGACTTGCCCCGGAGACGTCCGTCCAGGAAGTTGCCGCAATAGAACTGAATGCCAGGCTCCGTCGTCAAGACTTCCATCACGCGTCCGGTGGTTGGTTCCATCACTCTCGCAGCCAGCGACAACTGGCCCGCCTTGTCCTTGTCGAGCACCCAGTTGTGATCGAACCCGAGGCCGAACGCGAGTTGCTCGTGCGGTTGATCGATGTCTCGTCCGATTGCCTTGGCGGCTGTGAAATCGAAGGGCGTGCCCGCAACCATGGGCATCTCGCCGGTGGGAATCAATCCCTTATCGACGGGCGTGAATCGCTTGGCGTTGAGCATCAACTCATGATCCAAGATCGTGCCTTCGCCATTGCCCTTGAGATTGAAATAGGTGTGCTGGGTGACATTGATCGGAGTCGCCTTGTCCGTCGAGCCGCGATAGTCGATGACGAGCGAATTGTCTTCGGTCAATGTGTAAATGACCTTCAATTGCAAGTTGCCGGGGTAGCCCTCTTCCTTGTCCTTGGCGAGGTACGACAGGGCGATTTTGTTATTGGCTTGATCGTACTCGGCATCCCAAACGACTTTGTCAAATCCGATCGCGCCGCCATGCAAGTGATTGTCACCATTGTTCTTGAGCAGCTTGTAGGTCTCGCCATCGAGCGTGAATTCGCCGTTGGCGATCCGGTTGCCGTAGCGACCCACCACCGCACCAAAGTAGGGCTTGTCGACCGCGTTGATGTAGTCTTCGACTCGGTTATAACCCAGGGTAATGTCGGCCATCTTGCCGTCACGATCGGGAACCACGATCGACGTGATGATCGCGCCAAAGTTCGTGACCTTCACCGTCATCCCGTGATTGTTCTTGAGCGTGTACAGCTCAATCGAGTCGAAGTCCTCGACCTGCGCTAGCGCCTGGCCACCAACAACAAGCGTTAACAGCGCACACAAAGCAAATTTCATCGTCCGTATCCAAGCATGATTAAGAGTGGGGGAGGCCGCGGATGGACTCGATCATAATCAAAACCCAGCTCGAACACGATCGTCGCCGAGCCCCCGATGCCCGTTCAATCACCAGATCTAGGGCCAAAGCGGATCACGTTTATTGAGAAACGCGCGGATGCCTTCGGTGGCCGCATCGGTTGTGCAAGCGGTCGCACTGCTGGCGGCGCCGGCGGCAAGTTGGGTGAGCAATTGCTCGCCAATGCCCTCGTTAAGCACTCGCTTCGTCGCCTGGATCGCTTCGGACGAACCCAGGGCGCATTGACGAGCGAGTTGGGTTGCCGTGACCCAGAGCTGGTCGGAGGTGACGGGGACTTCACAGCCGCCGAGCCGATGCAGCTCGCTCGCACCCACGCTCGCTCCGGTCAGTGACATGCGTGAGGCCACGGCCGCACCGAGTCGAAAGTTCACGAGTGCAATCGTGGCACCGCCCACCAGTCCGCGGCGCACCGCATGGGCCATGAACTGGGCTTGATCGGACGCGACGATGAGATCACATGCCATCGCGAGCCCGAGCCCGGCGCCAATCGCACAACCATCCACCGCCGCAATGATCGGCTTCGGAAACCGCAACATCGACTCCAGCAATTCGGTCGACCGACGCCAATGCTCGAACCATTGCCCGAGTGATTCCGCTGCGGGCAAGTCCGTGATCTGGGCAAACGTTTCGAGATCCGCACCGCTGCAGAAATGGTCGCCGGCGCCCATCAGCACGACGCCACGCACCCGCTTTTCTTGATGGACGTCGGAGAACGCGAGTAATAGGTCCTCGATCAAACCGGGACTGAGCGAGTTTCGCTTGCCAGCACGGTCCAACACAATCGTGGCGACGTCGTCATGAACTTTCACGTTGACTAACTGCATGGCGTGAATCCGAGAGGAGCGAGTGAGTCGAAAGTACGACCGTTCGTCGTTGAAGGTGGGGGCACTCGCGATGAACCCTCCCGGGGCGAGGTTAACGCATCCGCTCGCACCTCGCAACTTTCGCGTATCGGCTGTACCACGATTCACGACCGCTGGGAGCCAAGGTGACCCCAACAAAAAACCCCGAAGAGGAAATCCTCTTCGGGGTCGCTTCATTGGCTCAAGGTTCCGGGGAACGCTTGAAGGGTAGGGTATGCGGGAATCGCCGCGGCGATTCACCGGCGAAATCGACTAGCTACCGCAGTTGATGCAACCAGCACCGGTCTGCATTACGGGAGCCGATTGCGTCGCACCTTCGCTCATCACAGCACCGTCCATCACGGGGGCGCTGTAAGAAGCCGCGGGTGCACTGTAAACCGGGACGGTCACAGTGGTCGGGACTTGCGTACACACTTGGACTTGAACGGCACGCATCGATTGCACGGGAACGCACACCGAGTAGCTCTCTGGCACTTGCTCGGTGATGTCTTCATAGACCGTCACGTTGTAGTTACGAGTACGAGTTTCAGGCGTGTTGACCGTGTAGGCCACTTGACGACTACGTTGCTGAGTTTCCATCCGCGCCATTTGAACCTGACGTGTACGTGTCTCCGTGGTGTAGGTCGTTTGTGGAACGGTACGAGTACGCGTTTCACTGGTCATACGAGTCACTGGACACGACCGAGTACGTTCTTCACTACGCATCAAGGTCACTTGATACTCGCGAGTACGTTCTTCGGTGCGAGTGCGTTGGACCGACACCGTGCGTGTGCGTTCTTCGCTTTGCATGACCGTGTAAGGAACCGTACGAGTACGTGTTTCCATGCGAGTCATTTGAACAGGAATGCTACGCGTACGGGTTTCGGTCGTCATGCGAGTCATTGGAACTTCGCGGGTGCGATCTTCCATGCGCATGCGAGTTACGGGAACTTCGCGGCTACGTTGCTCCGTCTTGTACTTGGTGACGGTGTATTCACGAGTCCGTTGCTCTTGACGCATACGAGTCATGTTCACGGTGCGGCTGCGTTGCTCGGTATTGTACTTCGTGACGTTGACCATTCGAGTACGAGTCTCGGTCTTGCAACGTGTGACGGGTACTTGGCGAGTTTGCGTTTGCGAAGTGTAGTTCGTGACCGTATAGCTGTAAGGCTCTTGGGTCGTTTGCAGCTGGTACGACGTCACCGGAACTTGTTCGGTAACGAGGTTCGGCACGTAAACCTGCTTGTAGGTGAACGTCGGGCCGCAGCCCGCGCCGCTAGCCATCGCGCCACCATTACCGCAACCACCATCACAGGACGATTCACAGCTATTGCAGCTACCACAACCGCCACAACTTGGAGCTGGAGCAGCACATCCGCAGCCCGAGCCGCCGATGACGCCGCCACCCATTGAACCGGCACCGTACGATCCGCCGCCGACTTCAACCATTTGGCACTGATAGCTGCCTTGGTCCACGGTGCGGGTCGACATGCTCGTCACGGGGACGCACTTGGAGACATTGCGAAAAGCAGGACGAGTTTCTTGAACCGGCACTTGAACCGTGTAGGTTTGGTCAACCATCTCGGTGTAAGGAACTTGCACCGTGTACGATTGCTCGACTTGCTCGGTCACCGGCACCGAGACGGTGTAAGGGACTTCTTGAGTTTCCGTGTAAGGAACGCTGACCGTGTATGACTGAGTTTGCGTTTCTTGATAAGGAACTTGCTCGGTGTAGTTCTGAGTCGTCGTCTCGGTGTAAGGAACGCACACTTGGTAGGTTTGCGTTTGCATTTCGGTCACCGGAACGCTCACCGTGAACTGTTGCTCACGTGTTTCCGTGTAAGGAACCGACACTTCGTATGACTCTTCACGAGTCATCTGGACGGGAACCTGCACCGTGTAAGCTTGTTCAACCTGCTCGGTGAAAGGGACCGTCACGGTGTACGACTGGGTACGGGTTTCTTGGTAAGGAACCTGAACGGTGTACGACTGAGTTTGTTGCTCCGTGACGGGGATTTGGACCGTGTAGGTCTGTTCGACTTGAGTCGTCACGGGCACTTGAACGGTGTACGGAACTTCCTGGGTGTACGGCACTGCGACTTGGACGCTGTAGGCCTCGTCACGATACTGGGTTTGGCAAACGTTGACGGTGTAGGTCTGTTGACGAGTTTGCACCTTGGCAACGCGACGGGTGACGTTTCGCATCCGCGTCTGAGTCTGACGCTGGTACGTCGTCGTCGGGACCATGCGGGTCTCCGTC
>JBBSJZ010000280.1:0-7824 GCA_038256795.1 Pirellulales bacterium
AGTTTGTTGTCCGCAAGGTACAACGATCGCAGGTTATTCATGGACTTGAGTGCGTCCAGATTTTCGACTCGATTGCGACTCAAATCGAGGAGCTGCATCGCGACGAGGTCGGCGAGCGGTTTAATGTCGCTGATTTTGTTTCCGGCGAGATTGACGCTTTGAAGTCGCTTCAAGTTCGCGATCGGGGTTACGTCGCTGATTTCGTTGTCTTCGAGATCGATGAGCATCAGTGCCTTGCAGTGCTCGAGTCCGGCGAGGGATTGGATGCCACGTCCGCGTCCGACGACCCGTGAGATATTGGCGACGTCCGCCGCCGTGATGACCTCGTCGTTGTATCGCTTCTCAAAGACCTCGGCACGGACGGCGGCGGTGAGCGCCGCATCCGTGAAAATCGGCATGGGTGCCGGCTGGGGTGCCTCGGCGGCCTTGTCGTCCATCTTCGCTGCGGGCTCGGCGGCTTTAGGCTTGGCCTTGGGTTTCTTTTTCGCCGCCACTGCAGGTTTCTTCGCCTCGGGCTTTTTGTCTTCAGCCTTCTTGTCTTCTAATTTCGGGTCAGCAACCGGCTTATCTTCTGGCTTCACTTCGGCGGCGGCAGTCTCCTGCTGCACCGCTGGGGGCGGAGCCGTTTTTTCAACTTCGTCGTCAGCGTGTCCACGGGCGTTCATGAAGCCGACGAGACAGACAACGGCGGCGAGATATCGGGCGGAAGGTTTCAGCAGGGGTTGGTAAATCATCGCGGACGAGCTATCGGTGGGAGTCACGGCAAGGGAAGAAACGAACCATCCAGTTTACTCCCTTTCGAGGACCTCGGTAGCTTCGTCAAACGGGCTTCGCGATATCGATTTGGCGAGGTGCATTCTGGGCACGCGTCATCACCGCGTCGGTAAAGTCGGGATCGAGTCTCGCGATGAACGAATTCGCTTCCGCCTCGGATGCGAACCAGCTGAACACGCTCGGCCCCCAGCTGCTTTGGCCCACACCGACGGCGCCGAGGTCCGTAAGCGACTCGACCAAACGTGTGATCTCGTCACCGTTGTACGGCCCCCCTTGGACGCCTTCAAACAACATCCCGCTGGCGTGATTGAATCGCTGGACCGCGTCAGCGAAACTCGCGAAGTCACCGCGCGTGACCGCCGGAACCAAATCATCCGTAACGATCGCCGTGAGTCGACGAAACGAGTGCTGTGGTCGCGTCTCGACACGGACAAAGTGCTCGCGTTCGCATTCACCGCTCACCGTCGCGACGTGCTGGTGCGGCCGAAACAGAACGACACGCCACGAATCGGGGATCGCCAACCTCGACTGGATCGGGTTGATGTTACTGACGCCGTCCGCTGCGTCCTCAAAGATCAATCCACCATGAAAGTAGCCGTGAATCCCCACGGCCGAGCGTTCACCGCGTCCCGCAATATCGCGGGCGATTGACTCGGGCGGAATCTCTCGCGAGTAGCTGCGCAGGATCGACTCGGCCACAGCCAGCGACAACTGTGTGCCGCTGCCCAGTCCGAAGTGGGCATCCGGTCGATCCTGGATCGTGACACGAGTCGCCGGAAGTTTTTGCCAACGAAAGTGAGTTGCCACTCGTTGGGCAATTTGACGCACTCGCTCCACCGTGTCGTGGTCGAGATGCTCCCCGAGGGCGACCTCGAAGAGAGGTGCGGGCTCGACGGTCACTCGCGTCGCCGGCGACTGGATCATCACCCCCAAGCCGCCAAACGGCGTTACCGCGCGCAGCAGCCCAAAGTGCAGCCGTGCGCCCGTTGTCACGCTCACGACAGAAGCTTGCGGTGGTTCAGTCAGTTCGCCGCTGGAGTCGCTCATCGATCGTCTTTGTCAGCATTTCAAAAGCGACATGTTCGTCGGCCGCGCCCGTTTTGTCGATGAGCGGTCTCAAGCGGGCGAGATCGGCTCGTATCTCAGCGGCTGGGATCAAGTGCGTCCGGGTCGCGAGAATCGCCGCTTCGATGACCGCATGCTTGGCACGATTGAAGCCGAAGAAGGGACGCACGATCGCTTCGTCGACGACCTTGCAAACCAAGACCGCTCGCGGTGACTCGACCGTCACACTGATTGCCTCGACGGCCCAGTAGCGATGACACTCGTCGAGACGCCAATAACGACCATCGCTGAGAAAATGTCCCAGACCGGCTGCGTCCACGGTGCCGATCGCCGCGCGCGCGATTAGCAGTGCGTTATCGGTCACGTGGACCACCGCTCGGCCCGAGGCGACTAAATTTCGATACGTCGTTGACCCCTCAAAGGGCCGCAAGATCAACGAGAGTTCGTCGCCAGCGACCACTTCCGGGCCCATCGGCGCAATATTCACGATGCGTTGATCGCTCAGCGTCGTGACGATCGACTCCAGGATCACGGGCACGGGGGCGCATCCGGTCGTGACGTCAGCTGCGGGGCTCGGCTACGCGTCAAGCCAACGAAATTCTTGATGAGTTGATGGCCGAATTCCGTGAGCACGGATTCGGGGTGAAATTGGAAACCGTAAATCGGCCGCGTGCGATGCCCGACCGCCATGATCAAGCCCGCTTCGCCCCACGACGTGACCTGGAGTTCGCTCGATAGCGTGCCCGGATCGATTGCCAGCGAGTGGTAGCGAGCAACCTTCATCGGTGACGGGCAATGCTCAAAAAGTTGAGTGCCGTCATGGGTAATAACGCTGGCCATCCCGTGCATCGGCTCAACTTGTTTCACGAGCCCACCCAGCGCTACACCAATGGCTTGATGCCCTAAACAGACGCCGAGCAGGGGCATTGAATTGGGGACACGCCGAATCAAATCGATCGAGCACCCCGCGTCTTCGGGACGCTTGGGACCGGGCGAGATGACAATGCCGGAAGGGTTAAGTGCGATGCAATCGTCCGCGTCCACCGTGTCACTACGAACGATTTTCGTCTCACACCCGGCGAGCCGAATGTAACGCGCCAAATTGTGGACGAAGGAATCGTAGTTATCCAGTAGCAGTATCATCGCCGCGGTTTTGCAAACTTGATCTTTTCGATTAGCTTCACGACCTGGTCACCATCCTTGTAGCCGCTGACGCTCGTGATGGCCTGGATCACGTACTCGTAACGCAAGTTGTAATCCGTGTCGATTTCCAGTTCCGGCCCCATGTCGTCGGCGCCGGGTGTGGCGCTGCTGACGAGTGTGATGACGTTATTTTGAAGCTCGATGAAGTCGGTACCAAGATCGATGTCGTTGAGCGACATGTCGGTGAGCTTGCCGGCCTCGTTGGCACGGAGCCGAAGCTTGAGTGGCAAGTCGGTGGGATCGATGGTGTTGGTCGATGAACTCGCCAGCGGCATCTTGACGCTAAAATCGCCTTCCATTTCGACGATCTTGAACGTCATCACGAAAAAGATAAGCAGCAGAAAAACGATGTCAATCATGCTGGTCATATCCAGCGAATTTTTAGTCGCGTCCTCTTTATTGCGGATTCTCATGAGCGATCTTCCTTGACGCGTAGGGCGAAGTTCACGAGTTGAAGTTCTTGGGCGACTCGGATCACTTCTTGCACATCGCCCGCAGCGGTATCTTTGTGGGCGCGTATGATGACATTGGCGTCGTTGACCGCCTTCTTCTCCGCTTTGATCACCGCGATCTCACGCTGCAGTCCGATTCTTAGCGTTTCGGCCGTAAAGCTATCACCGCCCAAGACAATTTCGCCGTCCTTCCGCACATGCAGCACGATCGGAAACTCGATCGCCGCTTCGGGCGGTTTGACCAACACGCTGGATGGCAACACGACTTTATCGTCCGCTTCGGTTTGCGAGAAATTAATCAGCACCATGAAAAACGCGATCAACTGGAACACCATGTCGATCATCGGCGTCATGTCGCCCTCGGCCATGTCGGTCTTCGCGCGTTTGACTCGCATCTACTTCTTCGCTCCGGGTTGCACATCTTCAAAGCGACTCATCAAATTCTCACTCGTCACGCCGACTTCGAGCAATAGACGAGCGACGCGGTTGCGCAAAATGTTGTAAGCCGCAATCGCGGGAATTGCGACGGCAAGTCCGACAAGTGTGGTGAACAAGGCCGTCGAAATACCACCGGCAAGATCCGACGGCTTGGGGGTCGCACCCCCGGTCGCGATGACTTGAAATGACGTGATCATTCCTTGCACCGTTCCGAACAACCCGATCATCGGCGATAGGTTTCCAATCAGCGCCATGTAGCTCAGTCGGTGTTCGAGCTTCATGCTTTCTTCCTCGCCGACTTCCTGCATCCCCTCGATCGCCTTGTTGTACCCCTTTTGTAGCTTCGACAAACCGGCCGAGAGAACTTGACCGAGCACCGACTCATCGCTGCGGGCGAGATCATACGCACCTTGGAAATCTTTTTCGTTGAGCTTGGCGTCAAAGCCGTCCACGAGCTCTTGCGGACAAAGCGTGTCGCGTCGGGCGGCGAGCATGTTCATGACGAACAGAGCGGTGAGGGCCATTGAAAGCAAGAGGAACACGATCACGTACGGCCAACCGAGCGACTCGATCGTCCAGCTCAGCAAGTTTTGCTGGGGTTTCGCGGGCGTCGCAACGGCATCGTTCGGTGCGGGGTCATTCGCCGCAGCGTCCGCGGGTGGGGCGACCTCAGCCACAGCATCGCCACCACCGCCGAACTCCGCGGCATCATCTTGGGCGTTGGCCAGGGACCCGATCGACAAGCAAATGAGCATAGCGAACATGCTCAGCAAATTTAGGGTACGGTCGAAACCTTGGCCCCTCACCCCAACCGTCTGCCCACGATGCGTGGAAAGACGGGACGTAGCGAACAGCTCACGGAAACGCGAGGTAAATCGAGGGGCGTCGGACATGAACGGAGCTCTCCGCAGAGGATGAGATTGTGTTTGAAGTTGAAGGGGTTGATCGAGCCGGTCGGATGGCCAGCATACTCGATCCTTGTTAACGACGAGACGCTACCCGCCGAGACCTGGGTAGCGTTGTTCGAGTTCTCGTTTCGCTTCCGCGGCCCGTTCGGGCTTGCCGACTTTTGGCCAAAGCTGGACTAATTTCGCGAGCGATTCAGCATGCGTTGCAGCCTGCGACGAGAACATCAGGTGGGTGTGCAGGTACGCCATGATGGCGCCGTCGACATCACCGGCGGCTTCGTAGTTGGCACCCTGAGCGTTATAGATTTTTGCCGCGAGCTCGACGTCGGTTTGGTTGAGATCTGCGATCAACGTTTTGACGAGATCGATGCCGTCCTTCGTTTGACCGGTGCGTGCTAACGCGACCGCTTTTCCGGCCTTGGCCAATTTCTGCAATCGCGCGGCTTCAACGGACTGGACACCGACGCCGATGACCTTATCAAACTCGGCCATCGCCGGTGCGAGGTTTCCTTGGCTCAATTGCACGGTGCCGAGCAGATAGACCGATTGAATTTTCGATTCCGTCGACGGCGCACCTGCGAGTGATCCGTAGTACTTCATCGCGGCTTCGTGATTGTTCATCGCGAGCGCCAGGTCGCCGAGCAATTTTGCGGCACCGTAGAATCGCCATGAATTGGGATTCGTCTTGACGAAATCGAGTGCCGCTCTTGCCGCAGCGCCCTTGTCGCCCTTACCCGCTAAAGCCAACTCGCCGAGTGAAATGGATTGCAAGTACAGCACATCCGCCTTGAGAACGTCACGTTTGAGGCTATCCAGATCGATGCCTTGAAGTAACGGCAATGCTTGATCGTATTGGCCATCGAGCACGAACTCTCGCGCGTTGGTGAGCGGCGCCGGATCGCCTTCATAGAGGATCTTCTTGATCTGGTCGGCCGGGAAATCTTGGCTCGTGCCGCCGCTTTTGATCGAAACACCGTTGCGGGTCGCGGTCGTGATCTCGCCACTTACCGCAGCGCTGTTGGCAAACGTGTAAAGACGATCGATCGCTCGTGCAGGACTCGCACACACGACCATTCCGACCAACATCAATTGAGTCGCTAACGGAAAAGTCAATTGATCGGGCATGGAGAAAACCATCGGGGAGTGAGTGAGTACGATTGGAGTGAATGCTATTGAACTGCCGCGGCGAGCGGCGGTAGCCCGTCGGGTTTCTGGCCCAGCTTCTTTTGGATCTGTTTAAGGAGGGCATCGAATTTTTGACGCTGGGCTGGGCCGCCCATCGCGGGATAGAGTGCGGCGACTTGGGTGATGTCGCTGATCGCCCGTTCCATCTCAGGGTTACTGTTGTTCGCACTTCCCATCAAGAACCGGCACAATGCGACATGATAGCGCGACTCAAAAAACACGGCAGCAAATTGTGGATTTCCGCTGGTCAATTTACTGATTTGGCCCCAGCCCCAGATCGTGTTCGACTTTTTGGGGTCGTTCGGATTCGGACGAGCTCCGAACAGCGCGGACTTGTAAGCCGCGGCGACATATTCGGGCTTCGTTACCGCAGCCCAATGTTCGTAAGCGGTTGCGGCTTCGACTTGCGCATCGAGCATCGACGACTTCTGTTTCAGGATGTCGGCAAGGATATTGATCGAATCACCATATCGCCCCAGCAATCGATAGCTCCGGCCGAGTTGAAAGTCGACGCTCAGCGGTAGATCTTTGGCTTCCGCTTTGAGGCTCTCGAAGGTCTCGACGGCGGATTGAATCAATTCCTTCGCCTGTCCGATGGCCACTTTTTCGCCGGGGTTCATCGACGCTTCGCCCATTTGCGAGAGCGTCTGGGCGACCCACTGCAGCGTCGCGGAGTCCTTGGATGTTGCGGCGATGCGGGCGAGGAAGACGCGGAACGCGTCGATCAGTTTCGCCTTGCGGTCTGGAGCCACGACGTCGAGCTGGTCACGAATCTCAGTGGCCATATTCATGTAAATCGAGTTCAGCTTTTTCTGACTGTCCTCGCCGCTAACGCTATCTCGCAAGTTATCCATCGCCTGGGTGGCACGATCCAATAACTTCTGGGGATCACCACCGTCGCTCGTCATCCGTCCCACAACGGCCTGCAACTCGGTCGCGTACAAATCACTTTTGAAAACGTCCGATGGTGAGCCCTGTTTCTCCGCGAGGGTGGCGGGTCCGTACGTTTCATGATCGAGCGTTCGCATCGCTTGTTCGTACTTGTCTTGCCGCGTGTAGGCTTTGGTCAACACCAGGGCCGCCGTCATCGCTTCGGGTTCCACCAACTTCCCAGGAATTCCGTTGAGACCGGACTCGAGCATGGCGATGGAATCGTCCACCAGTTTGTCGGCATCAGCGAGCAACGATGGCGATTCATCCGTTTTGCCCTGACGTCGCAACTGGATCGACTTGTTCCAAAGGAGTTGCCCCATCAGCCGCTCGAATGTCGCCCGCTCTTTTCCAGCGGGCATTTTTTCGAGCAGTGTGCGGGCTTCGTCCCAACGATCTTTGCCGAGCGCGAGCTTGATCATCACCCCTTGGGCCGCGGCGGCTTCGGGATCGTTCGGCCACGTTCGGCTCAAATAATCACCGAGATCTTGCAACTGGCCGATGAGCCCGTCGCTGTTGTCCGTTCCCGTTTCCGCGAGCAGGAGTTGGAGTGAACCCAAGCCAATCAATCCCCCCCGCAAGCCGAGTTCGTTGCCCGGCGACTTGAGTGCCAAGTACGATGCGACAACGGCGGACTCGCGATAGCGCTGCTGCAAGTACAGCAGGTAGGACAGTAGAAAACGCGATTGGTTGATCGCCTCCGGATCGCTGTCGGCATTCACTATCGTCAGCCCGCGGCGAAGAATGATTATGGCGATGGAACGATTCTCGTCGAGTTGTTTGCGAACACTCGCGATGTCCTCCGCCGCCGCATCCGGTCGCTGCTCGAGAGCGTTCAACGAGTTCTGAAGCAATTCGCACGCTTGATA
>JBBSJZ010000281.1:0-7820 GCA_038256795.1 Pirellulales bacterium
AAACTTCCGTGGCATTGCCGAGGAAGACTTCGGCACTGAAGCCGACGGTTTCGCTGAGCGTGGGATGCGGATGAAAGGTTTCTGCCAGATCGCGGGCGGTGCAACCCATTTCCAGGGCCAGCACGGCTTCGGCAATCAATTCGCCAGCGCCACTGCCGACAATGCCGCAGCCGATGACGCGGTTCGTTTCCGGCTCGATGAGCCACTTGGTCAAGCCTTCGGTGATGCCGAGGGCTTGGGCCCTGCCGCTCGCGGCCCACGGGTAAACGGCGACGTCGACCTTGATGCCCTTGGCCTTGGCCTCGTCCTCGGTGAGTCCGGCCCAGGCGATTTCGGGGTCCGTCAACACGACGGCTGGGATGGCGATTTTGTCGAAGCTGGAGGGCTTGCCGGCGATGACTTCCGCAGCCACGCGGCCTTCGTGAGTCGCTTTGTGGGCGAGCATTGGATCACCGGCGACATCACCAATCGCGTAGATGTGCGGGTCCGCCGTTCGCTGTTGTGAGTCACATTCGATAAAACCGCGGTCGTTGACTTTCACGCTCGTATTTTCGAGGCCCAATCCGCGGGTCACCGGTCGCCGCCCGACACTAACCAGGACGCGGTCAAATTGTTCGTGACCGAACTTACCGGGGCCTTCGAAGGTGACTTCGATCTTGTCGTCGCTTTCGGCCAACGAGCCGACTTTGGTATTCAAATAAACGCGACCGTCACACATCTTTTCGATACGTTTGGCGAGCGGCTTGACCAGATCACGGTCGGCACCCGGAAGCAACCCATCCAGCAGTTCCACCACGGTCACCTTGCTGCCCAGACCGGCATAGACGCTGCCCATTTCCAGCCCGATGTAACCGCCGCCGATCACCAGCAACGATTCGGGAATGTCCTTCAAGGCGAGAGCACCGGTGCTGTCCATCACTCGGTCGCTACCGATGTTGAAGGACGGCGGCATCGCGGGAACACTGCCCGTGGCGACGATGCAATGATCGAAAGTGATTTGGCCACCCTCGGGGATCGACTCGTGATTGCCCTCGAGCTTGATCGTGGTTGAGTTGACGAAACTTCCCCGAGCTTGAATGACCGTCACGCCCCGGCGTTTGGCAAGATTGCCGAGTCCGCCCGTGAGATTGCTGATCACTTGATCCTTGCGGGCACGCACTTTATCAACATCGATGTTCGGTTTACCCGAGTACTGGACGCCCCAATCGTGACCCAGTTCGTTGACTTCGCCAATCACCTTGGCAACGTGCAGCAGCGCCTTGCTGGGGATACATCCACGCAACAAACACGTACCACCGAGTCGTGGTTCAGCCTCGACGATGGTGACTTGAAGTCCTTCGTCAGCCGCCAAGAACGCGGCTGCATAGCCACCGGGACCACCACCAAGGACAACGACGGAAGAATGCATCGCAGAAGTTCGCTTTCAGCACTGAAGGGGAAGCTAAATCTCGTCAGCGGCTATCATAATCATTCTCCGTTGGTGTCCAGGCTTCAGCCGCCTCAATCTTCCCTGAAGAATGAGGCAGCCCAAGGCTGGACACCAACGTGTTCGGACAACCGCCAGAAGTCATCGCGATTGCGATGGACGCGTTAACGCGACAAGAATTCGACGACGCTGTTCGCGTCAACCGGCAAGCTAATGTCGCTCGGGCCAGGCAAACCGAGCACCGTGGCCTTGAGGTTCTCGCTGTCAAAGCTGACCCAATCTAGCGGATCGGGCGATGAATTCGCGATCACGCCGCGGTAAACGTTGCGGAGGCTCTCACGGGGGCGCACTTCGATGACGTCGCCGGGGCGAAGTTGATAGCTCGGCTTGTCGACCTTGGCACCGTTGACGAAAAAGTGACCGTGGGCAATCCCTTGACGAGCTTGAGGGCGAGTCTTGGTGAAACCGACGCGGCGGACGACATTGTCCAAACGGCTTTCACACATCAGCAGCAATTGCTGGCCCGTGTTCCCCTGCTTGCGACCGACGAATTCGAAGTAACGACGAAGTTGACGCTCGCCGAGACCATAATAGTGCTTGATCTTTTGCTTTTCCGAGAGTGCGGCACCGTAATTACTCGGACGACGGCCACCACGGACGTGCATCCCCGGAGGCGTGTTGCGGCGGTCGGCGGCGCGGGTGGCACCGGCGGTCTCGTAAAGCATCGTGCCGAGGCGGCGGTTGATCCGCGCCTTGGGGCCTGTGTAACGACCCATAAGTTCAATCTGCCTACAAAAAAACGGGGTTTTGCAGTCCCAGCAAGCATCTTGCTAGGCCACACTCGCGCGATCCCCAGATCCGATCGCTCGACAATTGAGCCATCGCAGGGTCGCACTCGGATTCAAGTGAACGCAGAGTTTGCCGAGAATCCGTATCTTTTGCAAGATGGGCCAGGCATTTACTCAGCCACATCCTCGCCCATCATCGCCCCGTCCGCTCGATTTCCCAGGTTCTGGTAAAGTTGTGGGTCGATCGATTGAACAAGGAATCGGATCGATCCGTCGGCGAAACAGAACTGCGCCCCACCCTGGTGGTGGCTGCCGAATCCGCCGACGACGTCGGGATCGGTCTCTGCATCCAAATCGGTGCTCATCACACCATCTGCGATTTTCTCGCCGGTGTTGCGCAAACTCGCACTCGTGCCTGAAGCCCAGCCGAGGCTGCGGACGCTGGGTAGCATCTCGCCGACGAGAATCGTGTTGCTGCTGCCGTCGTAGATATCGCCGTAGCGAATCTTGCTGTTGAGAAACAAGAGTCCCATGTCATCCGCATTGATCAACTTCTCGACGTGGTGATGACAACCGGCATAGTTCGTCAAGCCAGCACGATCGATCACATTGCCACTCACCGGATCCGAGGGACAGCGGAACGTCCCGATCGATTGTCCGCGGGCGTCCGCGTTCTCGGGTGCGTAAGTACCGGCGGCGATGTCGAAGTTATCCGCGACACCCTGCTGTTCGACGTACGGTAGTATTTGCACCAGGAAGCCAACGTGCTGGCCGGTCGCGACGTTCTTGATCGGTCCATCGGGGTTGATCACGCCGGAGGGTAGGTGCCCCATCGCAAAGTCGAAATTGTGCAGGGCCAACCCATGCTGGGCCAAGTTGTTCGAGCAAGAGCAACGACGTGCGGCTTCGCGAGCCGCTTGCACGGCGGGCAACAACAGCCCGACGAGCACGCCGATGATCGCGATCACGACGAGCAATTCGACCAACGTGAAGGCACGGTCACGTTGGCGATGCGACAGACGTGAGACAGGGCGATGCGGATTCATGATTCGTTGCCTGGTGAAGTGGGTGGGGTTTCCGTCGTTTCAGATTCGCTCAATTCTTCGAGCTGTAGTTGCTGCGTCACCAGCCATTGCGAGCCCGTTCGCCGCGTCGGTGGCGTTTGCGAATTTCGATCACGGACGATAGCGATCACTTCGACGAGCGTCTGCTCACCCTCCGCACGCGTCTTGATCTCGATCGTCGCCTGCAATTCATCCGATAGCGGCGGCTCGACAACCCAAGTTTCGCCGTCGTAGTCAACGTCAAGACGCATTTGGTTTCGGACTCGAGCGAAGCCGGCGTCGACGAGCCAACGGGTTTGCTCCATTTGCAGCTCACGCGCGAGTTGTCGCCGCGCCCGCAAACTCCAGTGCACCGAGGTCAGCATGATCGAGGTCGCGACACCGAGACATACGATGACACCTACCAGGATCGACCCGCCGGGATACGATCGCTGCAACGACTTCATGGTCGCACTCCTGTCGCTGGGGACCAACGGCCGACACTCGCGCGAACATGAAGCTCGATCATCGGCGCCGAGCCAGCATCCGTCACGGCTTCCACGCGAGCTCGTGGAAGCTGGTTGCCTCGCTCCACGATCAAGCCGACGGTCTCCGGCATCCCGCCAACTTCCCAGAGCAGGATCGTCGTTGGCATCACGGTGAACGTGTCTTGCGAGCTCACGCGATCGCCCTCGATGATTTGCCGGCGGAGCGCGGTGGGCGTGATCGTGTAGCGAATGCGCGACGACGTGTCGGTGGTGATCGACAACTGCCCAGCCCCATCGATCGACATCACTTGGCCACGGTTCACATCGCCGCGAAGCAAACTGGCGAGCCGGAGCAGACTTTGGTGATGCGTTTGCCGAGCCCGAACGAGCGCGCCGAACTTCATGCTTTGATGGATCCAGCCGACGGCAACGACCAACAAAGTCGACGAAACCGCAAGCACCACGACCAGCTCGATCAGCGAGTAGCCGCCGCTTCGTCCTCGAGCCCTGGGTTCGATATCCGTGCAGTGGCGAATCATCGCTCGTCCCCCGAGTTCATCATCCAGCCAACCATCTGCAGCGGTTCGCCCGCGTGCCGCCGCGACCAATTCAATCGCAACACCAACCGTTTGCCGAAATCATCCTCGACGAGTTCTCCCGACACTGCCGCATCACGCAGTATCGTCGTCACGTTCGCAGCGATCTCGAGTGACTCGAGTTGCCGCGATACTTCGTCGACCGATAGCAGCGACAATCGCTCGACTTGGTTGGACAACTCATGCATCGCCACCCGGTGCTCGGCCGCATCGGTCCAAAGGTGATCGACTCGGTAAGTCATCTGCACGACGAAGCTCATCGCCACCAGCAATAAACCGGCGGCGACAACGAGTTCGATCATCGAAAAGCCTCGACGCTTCATGACAACCCCGCGATCAACGAGACCAGCGCCATCATCACACCGATGGCTGTCCAAGCGACAATGAATCCCAGAAACAACGTGGAGAAAGTCGCCAGCGTTCTGGCGAACAACGGAGCCCAAATCTGGGATCGCTCCCAACGCTTGGCCGCGAACCATCTCAAGAGCCAGGCGCGCGCGGACGTGGATCGGGTCATCCCCAGCGCCGTCGCCTCATGTTGCGTTAACACCCGCTCGGCCGCGAGCGCCGGGATCGCCTCTTGGCCTCGTGAAATCCGCGTCGCTACCTGTTTTAACTGAACGCGAAGCCGGGAATTGGGATGTGATTGGGCGAGCGATGCGATGCCCGCATCGAGGGGTCGATCGGACTCCGTGGCGATCGCCAACAACGACAATAACTTGATCGGTGACGGCACCGCACGTACTTCCCATGCCAGCGGACGAAAGCGACTGAAGAACGCCCACAGGATCACTTCCGAATTCCAAACGCAATACGCGAACACCAACAAGAAAAACGCCAGCAACACGAACGGCACATAGGCTTTGGCCGCGAACAATATCACCAACATGCGTGGTAGCTCGATGCCAAACTCGTCGAACATTTTCTCGAACGTCGGCAACACAAAGACCATCAAGAACGTCAGGATCAAGTAGGCCAAGAACATTCCCACCGTCGAACGTAGTAACTCCTTCTCGGGACTCTCATGACTCGATCGCAATTGCTGGCTCAGCCCCGGGCAACTCTCCAGTAGCACATCGTACATGGCGCCGAGCCGCCCATCTTGCTCGGCCAAGTCGAGCGCCATCAAGGCGGACGCATCGATCGCGTGCGGAACTTGACCGAGAGCCTTGAGCGTCGGTGTGCCCGAGGCAATCAATGACGACAATCGGTCCAAGCGCATCGCCACGTTACCCTTGAAACCTCGCGCCAAGCTCGTGATGAGTCGGGGTTCGACTACGCCGCGACGATGGGACGATGCCAATAATCGCAGCAGCGCTCGTTGGGGGATAGCGTCCACATGAAGCAACGGATCACGCGTCGACTCGCGAGTTTGCCCATCAGGCTCGAGAAGTTTTGTATCGTTCGTCATGTCAGCCCACTAATCAGACTGACGAGCGGACCGAAGAGCGCGATCACCACAAAGCCGACCAACATTCCGACCAGCCACACGACCAATGGCGTCAGCCAACTGAGCCACCAACCGGAATAGCTGCGTTGTCGGTCCCAGTCATTCGATGCCACGTCATGAAGTAGTGACGCTTGATCGGCGGCCGACGGCAACTGCATCGCGTAATCGATCGTGGGCACCGCGTGCGTGTCACGGTAGCCCGCGATTGCCACGGCTTCTGGCGAGGCAAAGCCCGCATCGATCAACAGCGCGACGTGCCAAGCCCATTGGGCCCAGTCCGCACGGGTGCTCGTCACCAAACGGCGAGCCCAACCCCGTCGATTCATTGGCGGTCGACGTTGGAAGGTGATCCACGGCGACACCCAAGCTACGGCGATTGCGACGACCAGAAATACTAGCGAGGCTGGCCAAGTCCGCCGCACCACGCCGGCGACCCAAAATACAAGATCCGTCGACTCGGGAACGTCGAGACCAAACTCGAGGAACATCCGCTCGAACTCCGGGATCAGGTACACACTGAAAAGCACCAACAACACCCAGCACATGAGCAGCAGCATGAACGGATAGATCAGCACTCGAACGACACTCGCACGACGTGGCATCGCTTCATTCAGCCGGTCACAACCTTCGCTGGCGGCGCGTCGAATCCGCTCTTCGGAGATCGAGCGGTCCGGTGCCGCGGAGGGTAATTCCGCGATGAGCGGAGCACACACCGCCAATGCATCGGGGCTCGCGAGCACGTCGTCCGGTCGGATCGGATTCTCGAACCAATGTCCGAGTTGCACCAATTGGCGTCGCCGCGCGCCGCGGTAATCAACGGCCCGCTCGCGAATCGCATCGCCGATCTGAGTTCGCTGCCGCAGCACCGACTCGAGTTTCGCGTGCACATCGGAGCTCATGTGTTGATCCCCGGCAGTGTTAAGTCTTTCATCAACGCGATGATCGGCCAGAATACTGCGATGCAGTAAGCCATCACGGCGGTACCACCGATGATCGGCACCAACAACATGCCGCTCATCGTCCGCATTGTGACGAGCTGGTCCGCCGCGATCGATTGAAAATCATCCGCTAACCGGCGCAACCCTGATGGGCCGGTGCCGCGATACGGCCGCACACGATCGCCGGACAACATCGCCAGTTGTTCGCGGATCGCTGGGCTCGCGTCGACCAGATCGCAAGCCATCGTCGTCGCCTGCTGAGCCGGCCATGGGGCTTGGATCAATCGATCGACCACCTTTAACGCAATGCCCGTTTCCAAATTACGGCGGTATCGTCCGCCGCCGAAGCAAAGGGCGACCGCGGACGCACCGCCACTGGCGAGCAAGACCACGAGCGCGATCGCGGTTCCCACCAGGACCATGATCAAAAACGGAATCCACTGAGTCGTGTTCGCGTGCTGGGCGGCGACGGCGGGAACGAGCTTCATGTCCTCGCGCATCCGTAGAATCTGGATCACGATCACTTCATTGAAGAACCCCAACAGCACGCTCGCGACCAGTAGGAGGATCACGAGATAGATCAAGGTCCGACGGACGCTGCGAAGCATCTCCGCATGAGCGGCCCGCGTCCACGTCAAGCCATCGAGCACCAAGTCCATCGCCCCGGTGGACGCAAAAATTTCTTGGGCGGCTTGATAACGCTTTGCCGATACAGCGGGGTCCGGCAACGATGCACCCGCGACTCGTGCCGCAGCGATCGATTCATCGAACCGCACCGCATCTCGGTCACTCGTCGTCATCGCCAGCTAACGTTCATGGCACCACCGTTTTCACGGGAATCAAAGTTGAAGCCAACTTTGTAGTGCATCGCCAGAGTGAGTACAACAATTTTTGTGGATATTGGGTTTAGGGGCTGACCAAAGTTCCCATCGCTCGCCGCAGTTTGACCTCGGCGAGCATCAGGTCGCGAGCGCGATCGATACGTTCCGATTGGCGTTTCAGCTCTTCAAGTCTGGCAAGCTTCTCGGCGCCCGCGGTCGCTTTGTCGATCTTTTCAGCGGCGCCTTGGCGGCGGGTGTCGGCGGCGGCGA
>JBBSJZ010000282.1:0-7814 GCA_038256795.1 Pirellulales bacterium
AAGCCGAGGAAGTAGCCGATGGAGGCCGCTGTCACGGGTTTGGCTGCTGCTTTTTCAGCGGGAGCTTGGTCAGTGGGTTTGTCCTGTGCCATCGCGGTAATTGCCGTCATCGAGAATGCGACGAGCAGGATGCCGCCGAGGGATCGAAATGGGAGATGCATAAATTTTTCCAGTGATGACCGCCATCGTCGTGTCGGAACACGAGTCCGTCATAAGGCGGTAAGGTGTAGGTTGCAGTCGGCTGAGTTGCCCAGGCCGAAGGTACGGCGCTCAAGAGGTGCTCGGCAGGCAAGCCTGCAAAGCCGGTGAAGTGCCCGCAACAATGGGGCTGAATCACCCTGCAGCGACCAGTTCAAGAATAACAATAAACGCGACCTTGATCAGGGGAGGACGCCCAGATTGCCTGAAAGAAAGCCGGGGCTGGTCGGGTAACCAATCAAGGTCCGTGACGTTTAGAAATTATGGCTGGCGATGGCCGAAGTTGCCAGACTTGGGAGGTGATTCGCTGGGAATATTCAATCCTCGGTGAGCTGGGAATCTTCTATGCCCCGGCGAGATCGTCGACACCCGGATCGAGCCGCTCCCAATCACTAGGATCGTCCCACCAACATGGCGAGTGCGGCGACGCCAACGATCACGCCAACGAGCACAGCCACCTTTTTCCAGCTCACATCGCCTCGACCCGAACCGCCCAAGCGAACCTGGATCTGGCGACTCAGAATGCGACGGCCCATCGCGGTCGCCCGTTCGGCGCCAACGTCCTTGGTTTTTTCATGGTGCGTGTCGACCGCCTCCAGTCCGTATTTCTCGCCGATTTGGCACATCACCCCTTGGACCTGGCGAGCGTTGAAGGGACGGTCTTCGGGACGCTTGGCAAGCAATTGGACGATGACTTCGTCGAGTTCCGCAGGACAATCACCGACAAAGTTCTTGATCCGAGGCGGTTCGGCGCGGAGGTGCTGCTCGAACAGCTGAGCGAAATTGTCCCCCAAAAACGGCTTGCGACCGCTCAGCATCTCGAACAAGCAGCAACCCAACGCGTACAAGTCGGCCTTGCCGGAAATCAACGCGTCGCCGGTGATTTGCTCAGGCGACATGTAGGCGTGCGTCCCCACCGTGAATCCCTCCGTGGTCAAATCGGAACTGGTCACGTCCCGCGCGATCCCAAAATCGCCGAGCTTGACTTGCGCATCCCGTGTCAGGAACAAGTTGCCCGGCTTCAAATCGCGATGGATCACGCCGTGGTTGTGAGCACACTGCAGCGCTGAGCAAATCTGGCGAGTCACGTCGACAACGACCTGCCACGCGAATGGACCGGATGACTGGAGCAAGTCCTTGACGGTGCCACCATCGACCATCTCCATCACGTAATACAGCAGCCCCTCGTCCTCGCCCCCGCCGTAGAAAGTCACGATATTCGGGTGACGAAGCCGCTCGAGGACGGTCATCTCGCGTTTGAACCGGGCTCGGATCAATTGATCCTGGCTCACGCCGGGATGAAGCTTCTTGATCGCGAACTGTTGCCCCGTGGCGATCTCGGTGCCGAGAAAGATGGTGCCAACGGTTCCGACGCCGAGAACGGGCCCGAGTTGGTAGTCGGCGAGACGATAGGATGGCATGAATGGTCCCCGGGATGGAGGGATAATGCGTCACGGACAATTCCATCACGCCCCGATGACCAGTCTAGCTAGCGGCGATCGCTTCGATGCGGACCCGCGTGTGCAATTGGCGGTGGCCGGTGCGTCGCTTGTAATGCTTGCGGCGGCGGAACTTTTGGACGTAAATCTTCTTGTCTTGCTTGGGGCCGAGCACCGAAGCGGTCACCGTCGCACCGGCGAGCGTCGGGGCACCGAGCTTCAAGCCGTCATTGCCACTGATCGCGAGCACTCGCTCAAACGTAATGCTCTCGCCCGAGGCGATGTCGCGGTAATCGAGGTCGACTTCCATTCCGGGTTCGACACGGTATTGGCGACCACCGTCGACAATGATGGCGTACATAAATCTCTCTCACTCATGCAAAATGCGTCTTTTGGCTCAATCGAGCCGCGTAGTGTAGCGATGGGCCCCGCCCCCGAACAGGCCTACCGAGCGGATTTTCGACGGGACGTTTCGCCCGAGTTTCCACCGCCTCGATAGCGATCCGCGCCGAAGACGTCGATTTGCCCCAGGATTCGCAATCATCAAATCTTGACTCAAGCTCAAGCTTTACCAAGCCGAATTAAACGATAGTCCCTGACATTTGGGAATATCGTCCCTACCTGCGCTCGCGACGAGTACGACTCATGAACGGAATCCCCCTCGCTGGTCGACCCACTGCATCGTGGTTGCTAGCACTCGGTTGCTTGTTCGTGTTGATGCCGAGCGGTGGATGCCGGCTTTGTCTCGATAGCGAAGATCTCGCCTACCCAGCCTACGGCGGTGCTTGGCAGCGGACTCGTCGAGAGGAGGGACGCGTGGGCAGCTTGTTCGATCCCGCCGGGGCTCGCGCCGCAACCTTAGTGAGCCGCGACGAACCCGGCACCGTCGACGAGATTTACCGCCAGCGGCAATCGGAAAATGACACTCGCTCCGAAGATGATGCGGACGAACAATCGGACGACGCCGAGAAGAATGACTCCGCCGAGGACTCGGGCGAAGCTACTGGCAACAAGTCGCAGCGGACGGACGTGGATGCTGAACTCAAACGGCGATCCGACATGCTCAAGGAACTGGAGCTGGAGGACATCGACATCATCCCGGGTGATCTCGCGCCACCGCAATTGAAATAGACGGATGGGTCCTTTAGGCTGGAAATTTGCCCAGGCACTTGAGCTACCCAGGTAGCGGTGCCGGCGAGCATCCACCCTCTCATGCATCCAAGGCTTCCGCCCCCCATGGTCGACCTCAGCAAGTTCATCCGCGATATCCCCGACTATCCCAAGCCCGGAATTTTGTTCCGCGATATCACGCCGATGCTCGCCGATCACGAGGCGTTGATGGCGGCGTCGGATGCACTCGCGGCACCGTTTTTAGGCCAGAAAATCGATCTCGTCGCCGCCGCAGAGGCTCGCGGGTTCATCTTCGCTGCACCACTGGCTCTGCGGCTCGGCGCCGGATTCGTTCCCATTCGCAAACCCGGCAAGCTGCCATTTGAGCTTCATTCGTTCGCCTATGAGCTGGAGTACGGAACGGACGAATTGCAAATCCATGTCGACGGCGTGAAGCCGGGGCAACGGGTCTTGCTCGTGGATGACTTGCTCGCGACCGGTGGGACCATGCAGGCCTGTTGTCGATTGTTGGAAAAATGCGATGCCGAAATCGTGGCTTGCACCTTCCTCATCCACCTGGTCCAGCTTGGCGGTGAGAGTCGGCTCAACCCGTATCCCGTTCACAGCGTGCTGCGATACGACCAAGACGACCGTGAAACCGAACTGAGTATCCAGAACGAATTGCCCGGTCCCTCGGTCTGAGACCGCTCAAGGGCCTGGACTCGCTAAATCGACTTGGCGATGGCGTAGATTTCGTCAGCGTCGAGGACTCGGTCGTTGGATTCGAAGAGCGAACGGATTGCGGCGCGGTGTGTCTTCATTTTCAAACCGCCAACGCCGATTGCTCCATAGCCAACAGCCTGGCTCGCCGAACCCACGATCGGCTTGGCTTTGTCGGTCACCGAGATGCCGCCGAGACCGGCGGGTGGGACCGCGTTGAGGTCGATGGCGACGCGCAGCGCCGCGGCCGTTGCTAATTGTGACTGAGTCGCCAATTCGACACCGGCGGCTCCACAGGCAATGACGACGTCGACATCCTCGAGGGCCATTGTCACTGCGGCATCATCGGCTAGGCCGAGTGGCGTGAGCTTGGCGGATCCGAGCGTGCGGGCGATCTCGTCGCAAGTCTTGGCGGCACGCTCGAGCGAGCGGCTGGACAACGTGACCGCAGCCCCGTCACCAGCGAGCAAGTGGGCGACGCGACGTCCGACGGGGCCCGTGCCGCCCAGGACGAGGGCGCGGGCAGACGACAAATCGACGTGCCTGGCCGCGCAAACGACTGCGGCCGCAGCGGTCGTGTTGCAGCCGTTCGCGTCGAGCATGATGCTGACGCGAACCGGGCCAAAGAACGTATCTCGCACTGCCCTAAAGAGGGCTTCGGCCGCAGCCACATCGCTGCCGCCGATGAAGATCGCGGTCTGGCGAAGGTCTTCGCCGCCGCGGGTGAACATCGCACCGTGAACCGTCGAAGTCACTGAAACCGGTTCGACCGACGAATACCTCAGCAAGTGATCGACTCCGGCGTCGATAGCGACGACGGAGTCGAATGAACTGGGGTGCTCATCACAGTCGAGTTGAATCAGAATCGACTTGGTCATCGGGCGCTTAGAAACCCTTGAACGGGTGAGCTGCCGAATCCTTCTGGGCCAACATTTCGTCGACGCTTGGCTTGTTGCCCATCGCGTTCGCGATCGCCATCTTGGTCGAGGAGTAGTTGTAGTTGTAGATCTTCTCGTCGTCTTCGGCGGCGGGGTGAATGAACACGCCACAAACGATGACGAGGTTCTCGGCTTGATCCTTAGGAATCACACCCGCAGCAACGCTATCGGCGACGGCCTTGGCAACCGCAGCCTGGGCTGGGCCGAACATTTGGACGGCTTGCTTCATGCCCTTGATCGTGACCTTGGTCACCATCACGGTTGCTGGCTTGACGGCGACGTTGGGAGCCAAAACAGCCAGTAAGTTCGTGTGACCTTCGCTTTGGTTGGCGAGCGCACTAGCGAACGCTTGGCCGACGGGGCCGTTCTTGTCGCCGATCATCAAATCGATGTGGGCAATTTCGTTGCCATCGCCATCCAACGCTTCGCCAATGTAAAACTGCATCGCTCGGGAGCCTTTTCTAAAGAACCATAAATGTGGGGAGAACCGAGCGAGAAATTAGCAAACCGGGACCGCGATGCAACCACCCGCCGAGAAACTTGCTGGATTGCCGCGAAATTTGATGCTCTTTGGCGCGACTGTGAGGGCGGCGGCCCAGTCCGCCAAACGGGCCGGCTTTCACGTCGTCGGTGCTGACCTGTTCGGCGATACTGACACCCTGGACGCCTGTGATGAGCACGTTTTGCTGCGCAACACGACCGATTGGCAGCGGTTGAGTGCCGCGACCCAACCAGCACTCAAGCTCATGGTCGGCGGAATCTGCCTCAACGAATTCCCAGCCGCAGGCCCTTTTTTCGACCAGAATCTTTTCGACCAGAATCCTCAACCGAACGCGGATTTTAAGCTCCCCGACTCGCTCCGCGCAATCGCTCGCGAGTGCGGATTGGATGTGCCCGAGTCACGCCGCACGGACGCTTGGGTAAGGATCAACGCTGGGAAAGGCGATACTCGCATCGCCGGCCAGTGGCTGCGGAAGTCGCTGAATTCGAGCGGCGGACTTGGCGTTGCCTGGGCCGAACCCGTTGCAGCATCCGCTTCAAAGGTGCCCGCGGGCGAGGTGATCTTCCAGCGCTGGATGCCCGGCCGACCCTATGGCGTGACGTTTTTCGCCGCTGCTCGAAAGACTCACGTGATGGGCATCTTTCGCTCCCTGTTCGTTCGTCGAGGGATCCATCCGTTCGTTTACGCGGGCAGCGTCGGACCATTCTCGGAGGAACTTCTCATGAGGTCCGGCTTAGCGAACCTAAAATCGCGACTGGACGAACTGGGGGCGGCACTCCGCGAACGATTCGGGTTTCGCGGGCTGTTCAATGTCGATCTGGTGGTCGACACGAAGGGTCGAGGATCGATCTTGGAAGTGAATCCACGCTGGACAGCCGCCTCGGAACTCGTCGAACGGTCCATGATCCGGGGCGGTCACTTTAGCCATGGTGATTCGCTCATCCGCTGGCACGTCGCCGCCCGCCAAGCGGTAACCAATTTTTCGTTACCGGAATTCTTGTTATCGAACTTGGCCAATCTCGAAACCGGAGCGGGATGCGGGTTCAAGCGAGTGGTGTATGCACGTCGTCCCGGGCGGATGGATGTCCGCCAGTTGAGGTCACTCGAGCAAGGCGAACATTTGGAGTTCGCGGATTTGCCACCGCCGTCACGCTGGCATTCGGCGGGCGATCCGGTGTTCACTGTGATCGGCAGACTCTGCAGCGGAAGACTCGGAATCAATCGCGAGTCATCGTGCCCGAATCGCCCCACCGAGGGCTGCATCAGCCCTCAAGAATTACGTCAAACGATCCGCACCATCGCCGGCTTGATGGATCACTCGCCGCGTTCGTCAGCATACGAGTAAATGCGATAGAACTCTTGATCCGACGTCTCATCGCTCACCGTGAGTCGCCCTTCGGCGTCGTAAAGCAGCATCAACGCGGGTTGGATCATATCCTCGCCGGTCGAAATCTCCAGAGCATTGCCGCCTTCGAGATCGATCACGGTGGTGCTGGTGATGATTTCCGCATCGGGCAACTTCTTGATCTCTGTCGTGATGGGATCGACTACATCGGCTGAGCCTTTAGCGCTCAACACCGTGCCATCCGTGACCGTGATCGAAAGGGGAACGCGGACCTTGTAAAGATCATCGAACTGGGTCGTCATCATCTTCGCGGAAGGCTCGTCTCGCGAGTACGGGACGGATCGTCCTTGGACGCGGGCCGTTTTCATGTTGATGGGGGCGACGGGACCGACAAAGTACTCGGCCTTGTCGGGCATCGAGATCGGGGCACTCGGTGCGCTCCATTCGGTCCAGCGCTCGAACAAATACCCCTTGCGAGCATCGTAGTTCGCCGAACTCGTGCGGCTGCCCGCTTCCTTGGCAGTCACGAGGAGGTCCGCGACTCGTTTGTAGACAGTCTCGGACAGACTGCTGTTGCGAGGCTGTACCGTTTCGATCATCGGGAAGTTCGGATCGATGACCGATACTCGGATGCGATAGACGTACGTTCTTCCTTCCTTCATTGAGTAAGGTGCGGCGCTTTCGACGTCGTAGAAACGAATCAGTTTGTTATCGACGGGATCCATGCCGATGCCGCCCATGCCCCCGAATCCGCCGCCGTAGCCACCCATGCCCATCGGGTCCATGCCGTAATCCATGCCGCCGCCGTAATCGCCACCGCCCATTCCCCCGGGGTTGCTCGGCGTCGCAAACACCAGCGGTTCATTGTCGTCCACTTTGTCGTTGGCTGCGTTCGCGTCGAGCATGCCACCACCAAACATGGAAAGTGGCTTTTCCATCGGAATCAACGGATGCGTCGTGTAAGGACGGTAGTCGTCCAAGAGAATTGGCGGGATGTAAGTCGTTAGCGCGTTGTCGCGGTACTCACCCGGCACGATTTCTTTACCAAAGCCCGCCCAGTAATCGCGGGCGAGTTTTAGGTACATGGCGCGGTTCGCGATCAGGGACCAATCGTTCTCCACCAAGGCGTCGACGCTTCGTCCGGTCACGTCAGCACGTTGGAGTTGCAGGTTGTAATAAAGCGGGCTATCGCGGCGGGGGTCGTAACCGGCGGCATCTTTGAACGCTAGCTCGAATTCTTCCCACATTTCTTTATGCGGCATCAATGCCGTACCGGCAATGAAGCGAGTCAGCTCAGGGATCGGCTTTTGCCCGGAAGCGGTCGCCACCGGCGCGATGCCAAAGTTGAAATCGGGTTTTAACTTACGACCAGAACCGGTCGACATGCTGGTGTCCATCCCGCCCATGCCACCCATCTCCATTCCGCCATAACCGGACTCCATGCCTCCCATGCCTCCCATGCCTCCCATGTCACCTCCCATGCCGCCGTACATGTCCCCGCCCATTTGCTCCATCGCCCGTTGCTCACGCTTGGAAAGCTTTTTGACCTTCTTTTCGACGAC
>JBBSJZ010000283.1:0-7808 GCA_038256795.1 Pirellulales bacterium
GTCCCGATCGCTAGTGCCTGGACCCACGTCATGGTTCGATACTCGCCATCGCGTGGCTTCAATCGTCCCAGGACGACGAGCATGGTCGCTGTCACAAGCAGCATGCATCCGGCCAGCAGCGGGCTTCGCATCAACTCGGGGAATTGGGTCTTGATTGTCAAACCGATCACAACGGCTGGTAGGGTGCCAACGACCAAAAGCGGGATCACACGGGCATCGGTTTTGAGCAAATCGAGAATCCGACGCCAATAAACGACGAGGATCGAACCGAGTGTTCCGGCATGAAGAATGACCTCGAGTGTTGGCGACTCGCTGAGTTGACCCATGAGCGCCCCCAGGATGACGAGGTGCCCCGACGAACTGATGGGCAAAAATTCGGCGATTCCTTGGACGATCGCGAGCAGAATCGTTATCAACACAATCAGTCTTGGGGTGAGTCGTAGGGTTCAAAGCCAAACGTTATAACCACCCGACGCTCGATTCGGATGACCCCCCCAGGAAGTTTCCCTTTGTCCACACCAGAACCTCAACCATCCCACGAGACATCAACGCCGGTCGCCACCGTGAGTCTTCGGGGCGATGTCTTGAACGTCGTTCGCGGATTCTTAATGGGCGCGGCGGATGCGGTGCCGGGGGTCAGCGGCGGGACCGTGGCTTTGATTCTGGGGCATTACCAGCGATTAGTGACGGCGATCAGCCACATCGATTTCGAGTTTCTACAGATGGCCAAGCAGCGACGGTTTCGCGCAGCTGCCGAGCACGTTGACCTGCGTTTTTTAATGGCGTTGGGACTGGGCATCGCCACCGGTATTGTGTCGCTCATCGGATTGGTTCACTGGTTGTTAGAATTCCGCTACAGCGAGACTCTGGCGGTTTTTCTCGGTTTGGTGCTAGCCAGTGTGTGGGTAGTCCGCTGCTACGTCCAAGCGTGGAAAGGCTCAAGGATCGTCGCCGCAATGGCTGGCGCGGTCGTCGCAATGGGGATTTGCCTGTTGCCGACGTCCACCGGCAGTGCGAGTTTGCCATTCTTGTTCCTCAGTGGTTCGATCGCGATTTGCGCGATGATTCTGCCTGGCATTAGTGGCGCGTTCGTGCTGCTGCTGCTCGGCGTCTATCAACCGATCACGACGGTTCTCAAGACGTTTTTCAAGGATCTGGTTCACGGCAACTTTGAATGGGATGCTTTCATCCAAATCGTTGTCTTCTGTGCCGGTTGCGGGTTCGGACTACTCGCTTTTTCGCGTTTACTGAGGTGGCTGCTCGAACATCACGGCGACGTCACGATGGCCGGGCTGATCGGACTGATGATCGGCAGTGTCGGACGACTCTGGCCGTTGCAGGCTCCGACGCCGGAGACCGCGGATCTGGAAATGAAGTACCGAGTGATGCAGTACTTCTCACCCGCCGATTGGAGCGGTACCTCGATGCTCACGCTCATCGCCCTCGCCGTCGCCGCAGCGCTTGCCGTGATTGTGATCGAGAAAATCGGCGACGCGAACGCGTCATGCTCCCGGTAGGACAGGCGACCGTTATTCGCGTCCCGCGAGTGCCATGACGGCGCGACCGAGTAGCGTGACGCTGGGACGATCATGGGGATGGTCCTGAACGATCGATGCGAGTTGACGTGCCGCACTCGCCAAATCCTCTTTCTCGAACGAGTCGAGCGCCGATTCGTATCGCACACTCATTTGTCGCCACGAGTCGTCGCCACATGCCTTCAACTCGTGCAGAGTTACGGGCTCATGCATCACTGAGGAACCACGCAGCGCTGAGGACTGCTGATCAACGGGGTCGTTTCCGATCGCGAGCCGACGATGATCGAACTCGCGACCGACGGCGCGGGCTGTCGAGTCCGTCATCAACGCCGCCACACCAAGCCGTGCCGCGGTGTCGCTTAACCGATTCGCCATCTCAACCGTATCGCCGACGGGACCGTACTTGAACTTGAACTTTGAGCCGATAAAGCCGACGCGTGTGATTCCGGTGTGGATACCGATGTCGAAACCGAATTCATCAGGCGTGAGATCTTGCCAGCGTGAGCGCAGCGAATCCGCCTGGGCAAGAATGTTGCATGCCGCTCGACAAGCCTTCACCGCATGCTCGGGCTGTTCCGCAGGTGCCCCCCACATCGCGATCAAGTCGTGACCCACGTAATCGACCAGCACTCCGTCACTGTCGATGACGATTTGGCTCAACTCCGTGAGCACGGCGTTAATCCACTGCATCATGCGTTTGGGACCAACCCGTTGGCTCGCAGATCGAAAGCCATGAATTTTGCAAACTAGCAGCGTTACATTCGCATCGCGAGCGGAAAGAAGATCCTGGTCAGCTTCGATTCGTCGGGCGATTTCAGGTGAGAAAAACTGAAGCAGCGACGACCCGATCAATTCGCTGAGACCGCGTCGGTGATCGTCACCCAGCCGCTCTTCGTCCGAATTGATGCCGCGACACTCTTCTTCATCGTCGGGACCAATCCCGACCTGGACTCGGCGATCATTCGGCAGCGTGATCACGATCTTGTCCGCCACCACGCAAGTGTGGCCCGGCGACAAGGTTCGTCCATCATCGCCGATGAGATAAGACAACCGAGCGTGAATGTTCGAGACTTGGAACGTCGTTTCGTCGAGCGACTCAATCCGTAACGCCCGACGCGGGATCGCACGAGCGGCGAGTGGTGCAATCACCAATCGCTGGTGCGTCACCATGTCCATCAATTCGAGGGGTGAGGCCTCACCTTCCCGCTGTCTACCGATTTCAAGCGGCGACCGCGAAAAACCCCTCCACACTTCGCGATTTTCTTCCCAAACACAAACTTTGAACTTGTTCACGACGTTTCTCGAAGCAGTGTTGGTTGACGCATCGGCGGTTCGCGGCGCCGAATTCTGGCACAAGTTTAATTGCCGCGAAACACGGTTCGGTTGAGGCGAACGACTTGCGTGGTCGCTCTGCCATCAAACACCGACCTCTGGCCGGTGGCTCCGACGCGAGCGACTGGACCCAGCGGGGGCCGCGCTCGTCGGCGAGCATCCCCAGTCCGATGAGCTGGTCCGTGAGTTTGGCCTGGTCCGTATCGATCGCAGTCTCGACGCTAAAGACTCGCCGGTTCGCGAGTGATTGAATGAGACTCGAGATGAGGAACCCTTCTTCGGAAGTGATTTCGCCGCGTGATTCGATTCCGCCGAGATCGAGAATTGCTTCGGCACAACTCATCACTTGGGCATCCGGGTCGCTGGTCCAGATATCGATCGCTGCCAGTTCCTTGCCGCTGCGGTAGTCCACCAGTCGATGTTGTTCGATATCCAGATGCGCCATGGCTGAAGCGGTTCTCGCATCACCGGGCATTTTGGCGATGCGTTCCATCTTGGTGGTGCGTCGAAGTTGCATCCAATCACGATTGATCGCCGGCCGATACGTACTCGTCGACACGACCAATCGATTGACGAGTCGCCCGATCGAGTAACCGCGGCGAGAGAGTAGGGATGAGGTGCGGGCGTCCATGGTGGGGATGCCGATGCCGTGACCGACGGGTGCCAGCCCGGTGTAGCCACAGTGTTCATCTCGCAGCGGTCCGATAGCGATGTCACTAAAACCAGCCGCCGCAATCCGCGACTCCGCTTCGATGAGCAATGCATCGCACATCGGTAGCCCTTCAGGACTAAAACAGATCGCGGGGATGATGGCCGTTTCAATCTTGTCCCACGGCACCGTGTGGCACCACGCGACGGTGACACCGTCGCGGCGGGCGACGAGTAGATCGCCAGCCTCAAAAAATGTTCTCGCAAAGATGGCCTGTTCGATCATCGCGACACTGACCTCCGGCGGGCTCATCACCGCCGACCAATGGCGAATCCAAACATCAGCGATGTCGGGCAAATCAGCGTTTTGAAAAGGTCGGATCTGATCCACCAGTTTTTTCCGATACCGATCGCAGTGACAAAATGGCATTTGGAGGACTTCCCATCATGCCATATCACCGCAGGGCCTAATAGATGGTATGAGCCTCGAGCCGACGCAGCGATTCATCGAGTCAAAAACGAGCGAGCGGTGAGGGCTCGCCGGAGGATAATTATCGTCGTGGAGCCAAATCTCACTGGCGAGACGGCCGTTGGATTCGTTACATCCAACCCCCAGAGTGCCTTGTCTTCTTCTCACTCGGATGGATTCGATGATATTACGAACTCTGTTACGGTTCCTGACTGCTGCCCCCCAAGCTCCCCGTCGAATCGAGTCGACGGATAGCCGCAGCGTCGTTCTTTATGCCCACGTCGACGTCACGGCTAAGGCAAAACAAACCCCGGCTCTCGCCGCCGCACCCCACGTCTCTCCATCGCTGCCCTGCGTTAGCGGCGATCACCGGGCGTGGCTGTTGAGTATGAGACTGGATCATTTGCGGATTTGCTCCGCATCGCGAAGCCAGCAACTCAGTCAACTCGGCGTCGTCACGGCTGGCGATCTGCTCACCGCGGATCTCAATGAAATTGCCCACCGACTCGCGGATCGTACGCTCACGCGGCGATTGAAGCGGACAGTACGAGCGATCCAATTTGCGGCGGCGGTTCCGGGCATGATGCCGCGCGACTCGATGCTACTGATTTGTGTGCACCGCCGCAGTATACGGTCGCTCGCGTCGGAATCGCCCGCAGTGCTGCACCGGGATCTGCAGCGTTTTGCACTGAGCACCAAGGGCCAACGGGCCCTCAAGGGCCGTCGCTTGCCGAGCGTGAAACGCATTCGCCGTTGGGTCGAAGCCTGTGTCGACGCCACCACCCGTCCGCAGGTGAGTTGGCAATAGGTTCGCTGGGCACGACCACGAAGGTGCCGTGAGGTATACTAGCAAAAACATGACGCCTGATACCTGACACCCTGAGTTCTCCCTACCCATGCACGTCGGACTGTTCGTTCCCTGTTACGTTGACCAGTTCTATCCTGACGTCGCGATCGCAACGCTCGAGTTACTCGAGCGATTGGGGGTCGACGTCGACTACCCCGCGGGTCAAACCTGTTGCGGTCAACCGATGGCCAACACGGGCTGCAACGATGACACGGCGCCCGTCGCTCGGCGATTCGTCGAACTTTTTGCCGACAACGACGCCGTGGTGTGCCCGTCGGGATCATGCACGTCGATGGTCCGCAATCACTACGGCGAATACTTTGCCGAAGATGACGCGACCTTCGCGCACGTTCGCGATCACTCCTTTGAGTTGTGCGAATTTCTTCATGATGTGCTCAAGATCGACTCGCTCGAGGCGCGATTTCCGTACCGAGTGAGCTTGCACCAAAGTTGTCACGGACTCCGGGAATTGAGGCTCGGATCATGCAGCGAATCGATGGAACCGCGCGTCGACAAAGTCCGCTCGATCCTCAATCTCGTCACCGATTTGCAGATCATGCCAATCACGCGCGTCGACGAGTGCTGTGGCTTTGGCGGAACGTTTGCGGTCAATGAAGCGGACGTCTCGGCGCTCATGGGCCGCGACCGGGTCGCGGACCATGTTCACAGCGGCAGCCAAGTGATGGTGTCGGCCGACATGAGTTGTTTGATGCATCTCGAGGGTCTGATTCGTCGTCAAAAAACGCCCCTCGAGGTCATGCACGTCGCGCAAGTCCTCGTCGGACGTCCCCTTCTTCACTCAAATTGATTGATCTTTACCATGTCCCTCGCACTTCCGATCATTGACCATCCGACGGCGGCAAAAACCTTCGTTGCGGATGACACGCGGGCTCATTGGCATGATGACTCGTTGTGGTTCGTTCGCTCCAAACGCGACAAACAAGCGGCTAGCGTCAATGAGTGGGAATACCTGCGGACGCTAGCGTCGGGCATCAAAACGCACACGATCGCGAACCTGGCCGAGTATCTCGAAATGTTCGAGCGGAACGCCACGGCTCTCGGCGTTAAGGTTCACTGGGCCGCCGATGCTGACGAGCACAACCGCATCGTGCTCGAGATCCTCCGGCATCATCACACCGAGCGAATCATCAAGAGCAAATCGATGCTCACCGAGGAATGTGGGCTGAACCATTTTCTCGCCGACGCCGGCATTGATGTCGTCGACACGGACCTCGGCGAGCGCATCGTCCAGCTTCGTGGGGAAACGCCAAGCCACATCGTTTTGCCAGCGATCCACATCCGCAAGGAGGAAGTGGGCGAGACATTTCGACAACACCTTGGAACCGAACCGGGCGCGTCCGATCCGGTGTACTTGACCGAAGCGGCTCGCGGTCACTTGCGGGGCAAATTTCTTGCCGGTGAAGTCGGTATCACAGGCGTCAATTTCTTGATTGCCGAGACGGGCGGTTTTGTCGTTTGCACGAACGAAGGCAATGCGGATTTGGGTGCGTCATTGCCGCGTGTCCACATTGCCTGCACCGGCATCGAAAAGTTGGTTCCGCGATTCGAAGACTTGGCGGTGTTCACACGGTTGCTCGCCCGCAGCGCCACCGGCCAACCGATCACCAGCTACACGTCGCATTTCCATGGACCGCGTGACGCCAATAGTGAACTGCACATCGTACTCGTCGACAACGGTCGCACGAAGATTCGTGAGAGTAAAGAGTTTCGGGATTCGCTGCACTGCATTCGCTGTGGTGCTTGCATGAACACGTGCCCGGTGTATCGGCGCAGCGGCGGGCACAGCTACAATGCCACGGTGCCGGGGCCGATCGGCAGCGTGCTTTCACCGCAAAACGACGACGTGAAACACATGAGTTTGCCGTACGCGTGCAGCCTCTGCGGATCGTGCACCGACGTGTGTCCCGTCAAAATTCCGCTCCATCATCAATTGCTCGCCTGGCGGGGTGAACTCGTCAATCGCGGGCTGCTGCCACGCGGAAAACGACTGAGCATGAAAGCGGCTTCGTTCTTGTTTCAGCATCCACGCTTATTCGCGACGCTTGGAAAAGCTGGGCGAACTGCACTTCGCATTCTGCCGTACTGGGCCACCCACAACCGCTTGAATAAGTGGACCGACGCACGCGAGTTACCCGTCCCGCCGAAGCAAAGTTTTCGGGATTGGTACGCAGCCAATCGAAAACCGATCGCGGCGCAGCCACCCTCCTCCGACGCGGACACATCGTCATGAACGCACCCATCCAAACCAGCCGAAGTGGGAAAATTGCGAGCATCGATGCAATCACGACGAGTCGGCAAGCGATCCTCGATCGGTTGAAGAGTAGCATCGTCGACATTCCGAAACTTCCCCTGGCGGACCCGATGAAGTTGACAAGGTTTGCCGATCCGCTTGCCAAGTTTGGCGAGATGTTGGCGTTCGTCGGCGGGGAATTGCACGTGGTGGAGTCTGCGGACCAAGTCGCTAGTATCCTTGCTTCGATCCCGGTTTACCGTGACGCGGAACGTGTCGCTTCGCTCGCGCCCGAAATTGTACCGGGTAACGTCGATGCTGCAGCGATTGATGATCCGCATGCGCTCGCGTCGCTCGATTGGACGATCGCTCGTGGCGAATTTGCAATCGCGGAAAATGGCGCGATATGGATCGAGGGCGATTCGATGCCACATCGGGTCATGTTGTTTATCGCCCAGTACCTCGCGATCATCGTCCCGCGGGGCGAGATCGTCAGTAACATGCATGAGGCGTACGCCAGGATCGGATTACCCAAACCCGGTTTCGGTATCTTCGTTTCCGGCCCGAGCAAGACGGCCGACATCGAACAATCACTCGTTATCGGCGCACACGGCTGCCGTAAGTTGCAAGTGTTTGTGGTTTGAAGCTACGACCGAATGTGCTCGCAATGCGCTATCCGGCTAGCAATGGACAAACTTTTCGTCACAACCGAAGTCTTCAATAAAC
>JBBSJZ010000284.1:0-7791 GCA_038256795.1 Pirellulales bacterium
ACTGCGGGTCAGCTCGTGCATGTCCATGGTCGTGTTTCTGTCTCTCAAAAGTCGTGGAAGTTGACGGTCATGGCGCGTCCGGCACATTCCGCATGTACCCCTGGGGCCGCGCTTGGCCATGAGGTCGCCTATCTATCGAGATCCTGCCGCGAGGGCAAGGTGGCAACGAATCCTGGGCATGATTGCGTCCCCTCTCCCCGGTTTCCGGGGCGAGGGTTAGGGTGTGGGGCCACAGTGTGCCGCGTCCGTCCTCCCCTCCAACCGCTCGCCAACCTTGTTTTCGATCCGACTCGACTTCGCCGGCGCCCTCAGCCCCCACGGGGGAATTACGCTCGGTCAGCTCGAATCGCTCGCGCCACAGCTCACGGCTCTCCGCGACGAGATGCTGGCCGATACGGGTGAGCGGATGTCGTTTCTGGCACTGCCGCAGCAGCAACTCACCGCCTACGAAGAAGTGCGAGAGGCGAGCGAGCTGGGGCGGATTTTCAAGGTCGCGAACGGGATTCACGACTGCATCGATGCCGTCGTCGTGCTCGCGAGATCCAGTTCCCTACTCGCTGCCAAAGCCTTCTTTCAAGCGTGTTGTGATCCCTATCACAATGAGTTGTCGCGGGCCGATCGAGGCAGCAAACCGCGGATGTACTTCGCGGGTTTTGACTTCGACAACGACAACACCACGGCCCTGCTCAACCGCCTCACCCGAGTCCACAGCGACGCTACGCCCGCCGAGAAACGATGGGCAATCATCGTCATTGACGAAGGCCCTGGGGCCAGTGGAATTTCTGGGGCCAGTGAAACCGAGGTCGCACTGCGACACTTCATCGACGCGCTGCAGCGACAACTCGCGGACGAAGCTCCCGAGTTACTTCGGAATTTGGTCATCCCACAGCTCGGCCCCGACAGCCCCTTGCACCCCATCGTTTGCGGCGCCGGAATTGCCGAAGTCTTCCAGCAATCGCCGTGCGGTAGCGAATTTGATGGCGTGCTCTCACCCACCGGGTTGCTTCCCGCAGCGATGCTAGCACTCGATTGCATGAAGCTGCTCGCTGGCGCGGTCGCGGCGACCGAGCACTTCGCGTCCTTGCGATTCAAAGACAATGCGATGCTCCGCTACGTCGCGCTGCATCATCTGCTCAAAGAATCGCTCGGACAGGACCGCTGGGCCATGAACATTTGCAATCCGTCGCTGGCTGGATTTTTCACGTGGTACCAGGCGCTCGTGGCCGACAAGCTCGGCCGCCATCTCGGCGCTGCGGTTGCCGGCGAGCCGGGAATCGTGACCGATGTCGTCGTCAACACCTGCCGCCAGGATCGCTTGCCACTGGACCCCGGCGAGCAGGCGACGATCACAGCAAGCATCCAGAAGTTCAAGGTAACGATCCCGACATTCTTGGATATGATGTTCGCTAGCGTGAACCGATCTCGCCACGAGCGAGTGTCTCACGGTCAACCCACGATCGAAATCTCGCTACCCCAAATCGACACGCATGACCTCGGCCAGCTCATCCAATATTGGCTCATCACGACTGAACTCGGCCGCCGCCTCCATTAACTCAATTCCAAGTTCAATTTAAACTTCACCCTTCACACTTTACCGATCCATGTCCGCTATCGACGATTTATTTGTTTCGCTGCGAGCTCGCCATCGCAAAGCCCTGATGCCCTTCGTGACCGCGGGTGATCCCGATGCGGCGACGACCACCGCGATTTTGAAGGCCGCCGTTGAGGCGGGTGCCGACATGTGCGAGGTCGGTGTTCCCTATAGCGATCCGATCGCTGATGGACCTGTTATCCAAGCCTCCTATCAACGAGCCTTGGACAGAAAATTCAAGCTCGCCCAAGTCTTCGACATCGGTAGCGACGTTCGCAAAAGCACCGCGGCACCCCTGGTGACGATGGTGAGCTACGCGATCATTCACCGTGTCGGTTTGCGAGCTTTCGTCGATCGAGCCAAGGCAGCGGGTTACGCCGGAGCGATCGTTCCCGATCTGCTCGTCGAAGAGGCACAGCCGTTATCGGACGTGTGCAAGAACGCGGACTTTAGCCTCATCCAGCTCGTCACACCGACGACGCCACGCGAGCGGCAAGTTCGCATCGCGAGTTTGACCACCGGGTTCATTTACTACGTCTCCGTCACCGGGATCACGGGCGAGCGCACGGTGATGCCAGCCAACCTAGCGGATAACGTTGCCTGGCTCCGCGAGCAAACACCCCTGCCCGTTTGCATCGGGTTCGGTATTAGCGGTGTGGATACGGCGAGGGCATTGGCACCGCACGCGGACGGACTCATCGTCGGTTCCGCCGTCGTCCGCCGCATCGCCGACGCCTCCTCGCCAACCGCCGCAGTCGAGTCGATCGGTGGGTTCGTCAAGGAGCTACGGCAAGCGATCGACGAGGTCTGATTCGCACCACAAGCTTGAGTTGAGGGTTTGCTTGTAGAAAACCGGACAATCGGTCTTCGATGAGACCGTACCGCTTAGCCCGGGGCGCGGAACAATCGAGATGTCTGCCACCGGCCTCAGCGGGTCGGACCGGAACGCCTTGGGGCTGGTCCATGGGTACCGTTTTTTTCGGCACTGGCGCTCGTCGCCGCTGCAACCGTCATGATCCGCAAGGTTTTCCGCCGGAGTCTCTTTCCCTGTCCGATTTCCTCATGCAATTGTCAGGAGGCGCACCAAGTGCGTGCTAAGTTCTTCTTAACTAAGCCTTCCATTCAGAACTGTCGCTAAACTTTCGCTGAGTGTTTAACTCAGCCCAGCTTGGCGGCCGTTCTCCCTCCTTCCTACCGGGGAATTTCGCGTGCCAGCTTCAATCGCTTCTGACCTGACTCTCGAGAACAGCGTTGTCACTTTGGATCGTCGTGGACGCGATCGTCGCGACGAAAAGAGCCCCGCCGCCGATACTGCTGAGGCAAAGACACCCCGTCGCAAGAAGCAACGTCGCCGCCACATCGACCCCACCACGTGTGAACGTGACTACAACGACGAAGAGATTCTGTTCATGCGAGCGATGGACGACTACAAGCGAACGAGCGGTAGAATGTTTCCAACATGCAGCGAAGTGCTTGAGGTCATCCGCGCCCTCGGTTATGTGAAAATGACTGCCGAAGAATCGGCCGAAAACATTCTTGTCGCGGACGATGCACCCCTTCACCAATAGCTTTGAATGATTTCGCCGTCGGCGCGGTTGGCGAGTTGTTTGAAGAGTTTCTCGTCGATGCTGTGCGTGAAGAACTTGATCGAGCCATCGGCGAGCGTGAATTGGGCGCCGCCCATGTGGTGGCTGTTAAATCCGCCAACATCGAACGGACCCAACGCGACGCTCTCATCAGCGTCCGAGGGCAACCCTTGAGTTTTTCGTTTGCCGAACTCCCCAGCATTGCGCAGTGTTGACCGCGTGCCCGAGACCCAGCCGAGATGCGTTCGGTTCGGCAGCATCTCGCCGAGCAAGATCGTTTGTGAACTACCGTCGGTGATCTCGGCGTAGCGAATCTTGCTATTGAGGAACAGCACTCCATTGTTGTCATCATCGATGGGCGACTCGCCATCGTGATGCGATCCAGCATAGTTGCACTCTCCGACCGATTGGTTGCTGTTGCCGATCATCACGTCGATGCCTGGATCGGAAGGACAACGCAGCGTCGGGACCTCGGCGGTGCGGACGGGCTCATTTTCGGTCGCATAGGCGCCTTGTTCAAAGTCGAAATGGTTGTAGAGGTTGACTTGCTCGATGAACGGCATGATTTGCACGGTCCAGCTCACGTGTTGCCCGCTGGCTTCGCTGCGAATCGGCCCCGTGGGATTGATCACGCCCGACGGCAAATGCTCGACACTGAATTCATGATGGTGGATTGCCAATCCGAGCTGGGCCATGTTATTCGAACACGACGACCTTCGAGCGGCCTCGCGCGCCGCTTGGACGGCTGGTAAGAGCAAGCCCACCAGCACGCCGATAATCGCGATCACGACGAGCAATTCGACCAGCGTGAACGCGTGCCGATTCGTCGACTGACTTGTACTCATTCCAGACTTCATCGTTATCTACTCAGGTGATGGGGGGTTGGGTTTTGAAAGAACGACGATGCGGCTCCGCCTTGTCACCGAAGCCGACGCCCTCGCGGGATCGCTCGGCTGGATCCCGATCGTCGCGATGACTTCGACGTGCTCGTCATCGATTCGCCGAGTCTGGGCCGTCGGCATTAAAAATGCCAATGAATCGAGCCTCGGTTGCCAAGTCTCGAATTCTCCGTCCGTCCCAGAACGGTCATTGAACTCGTCGGCTGAGGTAATTCCTCGGCGGACCCCGGCATCGAGCAAAAACTCGGTTTGCAACATTTGATGACGCACCATGATTTCACGTCGCTCTCGCAGTGCCGATCGCATCGCTACCATCGCCAGCGAAGTGGCAACGAGCAAACACACGAGCACGCACACGGTCACCAAGCCCGATCTCGCCTGTCGCCTCATGGCTGTACCTCGCCGGACCTGAGATCCGAATTCGAACGTCCGACGACGGCGGATATCTGGCGATCGATCCGCGGTTCGAGATGTCGGAGTGGCGACAAACGCCGAACCGTCAACATGACGCGCTGCGGCGACTCAAGTCTCTCGATCGAAAACTGAGTCGACGCGCCCACATCGTACGACTCGCGAGCCTTGGGTTCCCTCGCTTCCTTGCCCGCACTCATCCGCACCCGGCCGAGCACCGATCTTCTCGCGCGAGGGCTGCTCAAGTCATAGTCAACCACCTCGTCTCGGATCATGAGCAGCACGGCATCATCCTGACTCAAGTCGACCGTGTCCGCATCGTGCACGTCGCGTCGAAATTGATCGCAGAGCCGATTGAGCGCCGCATCAGCCTCACGCTGCTCCCTCGCTTGCGTCGATAACGTCATTGCTTGTTGCAGCACCGTCATCGCCAGCACCATCAAAACACTGCCGACCGACATTGTCAGAATCATTTCCAGCAGCGAAAAGCCTCGGTCGCGTTTCATGGCTGTGACTCCGAGCCTTTGGCTGCATCCGTCCAGCCCGTGAGACGAACCGGCACCGAGTCGATGGGCCGGTCCCAGTTGAGACTCAACACGAGTCGGTCATCGCCTGGCGTCTCGGCCTTCAGCGTGCATCCCGGCAGCGATGACTGCAAATGCGGAGACGGCTCCAGCTCGCGAAGCGAAGCGGCGCGAGCATCATCATCGAGGCTGAGTAACCGCTGCAATTGATTCGCAAGTTCGTCCAAGGCAAGTTGATGTTGCCGCGTTTGTTGACGCAACCGACCGCCGCGCACCGTCAACGTCATCACCGTCGTGATCATCGTGGCGAGCAGCGTCGCGGCGACAAGCAAGTCGACGACGGTCGTGCCGCGTCGATATCGACTCCGCGATGATTTTTTTTGGCACATGACTTAGGCCCAGGCTGCAATGAATTGATAAAGGAACTGGATGAAGGCGGCGGCGATCCAGAATACGATCATGGCCAGCGAGAGCACCACGATGGGCCGGGCGAGTGCGGCCATCTTTTCGCGGCGGTTCGCAACGCCGGCGGATTTTGCGGTGGCTATCTGCGCCAGCGTCCACGATTGCAACCGTGCGTCCGATGCACCGCGGATCGCATCCGCCTCAGCGCCGCTGAGGAACTTCGCCCGCTCGAGACATTCCCAAGCTTCCGCGCCGAGTTCAACTTCGTTGCGGACGAAAAGCAACCGGTTGCGAACGACCGGGTCAAAGTGATAGCGAGCCAAAATCGCTAGCGAACCGGATAGCGGACGACCGGCACCGATGGACGTGGAAAGCAACCGTAGCAGTTCAGCGGATCGCTGCTGGGTCGATACCCGTGTCCAAAGACTCGACAAAATACGCACGAAGAGGCGACGGACCGGTGCAAATCCAGAGATCATCAAACCGAGCCAAAACAGCACGAAGCCGACGCTACCCAAGCTCGAGATGAATCGGCTGGCCTCCATGAATTTCAACATCGACCAAGGCAGATCGATCTCGAACTCTTCGCCGATGTCCTTGAGCGTCGGGAGAATGAACACACTTAAGTAGAAGCTGACCAGCGAGATCACAACGATGAGCGTGATGCCATAAACGAGTGCCCTTCGGATCGCTATTCTTGCGATCTGGTGATCACTCGAGGGTTGCTTGACGAGTCGCTCAAATGTGGTTGTCAAAGTGCCGGATTGAGTGGCAAAACGGATCGCCAGGATTTGAGCGGGACTCAGCACTTCCGGTGTCTGCTCGAGCGCGTCCACGAGCGGTGTTCCCGACTCGAGGCGGCGAGCGAGTCGGCGCAAACGGAATCGCCAGATGCCACGGTGCTCATCGGCGAAGTGGTGGACGAGCGTCACGACATCCAATCGCTCGCGGTGCGCCACCGCGAGCAATCGCAACAAGGATCGCTGGATCGACGCGTCGGAATCGACGGGAAAAAGCGTTGCCAATCGCCATCGCGATGCCAGTCGCTTTTCGAGCGTGCGAAACGAGTGGCGTGAGTTCGCAACGAGCGTGGATGTGTCCATTAGCTCAGCCCGCTGACGAGGGAAACGAGTGGCATGAACAACGCAATCACCATGAATGCGATCACGATCCCCACGGCAAAAACGGCAATGACGCCCACGAATCCCGTTGACCATTCAGTCCGTTCGATCGCTCGCTCACCGTACATCGCCGCGAGCTCTCGCACGAGCGACGTTCGTGGCGGTGTACCGTCCGCAGGATCGATCGCTTCAATGAGGTTTTGCGGAAATGCGTGGGCATCGGGTGACTGGGATAAACGGTATTGCCCTCGGCGATGGAACTGCGCGAGCCTCAAGGCTGAATTGCGAAAGTGTGCATGCCCACAACCAAGGCCGGCCAGTTCGAGTGACTCGGCAAGCGACACCTCGCTGGCCAACAAATCGGCGAGCAACCCCGCAAAACTCGCCATCGCAGCGACATTGGCCGTGTTTCCACCACTGAAGAATCCTACCAGCCGAGTGCTCAACGCGTGACGTAGCCAAAGCGAACCGACGACGTACGCGATCACGGCCGTCATCACGATGTAAACGATGAAACGAACCGTGTGGTCTTGCCATTGCTTGACCCAGAAAAACAGGAATTCGGTCGGCGCCGGCAACGTTAACCCGAACTCCTCGAACATTTGAATGAACGGTGAGACAATCATTTGCCCCAATCCAAAGAACACGATCAATGCCAAACCGAAGACGGCGGCGGGATACAGCAGCACTCGTCGTAGCCGGCCGCGAATTTGGATCTCACGTGATACTTGCCCCATCCAATCGCTGAGCCGTCTCGCGGCGGACGGCGTGGCCAGACTCCTGGAAAATACCGGCACCCAAGCGTCAATTCTTCGCGTCGATGAATTGGTGGTAACGCCGCGCAGAGATCGGCTACTCTCCTCGCGTATCGCTTGCGCAAGTTGCCGCATCTGACGCCGACGCGACCCCGCTGGTAATTCGCTGGCCATGGCTTCGATGGCTGGGGCAAGCGTCGCAGATCGATCCGTGTTGGCCGAGGCTGTCATTGCACCAGCTCCGAAAACGCGATGTGCTTGAGCATGTCCACCATCGGCAGGAATAGGCATAAACCATAAGCGAGAACGAGTACCCCACCGAAACAGGCCGCGAAGACGGTGGGAGCGATCACCCGCCAAACAGTGCTGTGCTGGTCCGCGATTTGACGATACGTCAGCGATACGAATCGCAGCACGCTCGGCAGCGGTTCGCCGCCCAAATCGCCCGTGAGTGCCCATCGCAATAACGGCGGTAGCGACTCACGATCATGTGCGAACG
>JBBSJZ010000285.1:0-7782 GCA_038256795.1 Pirellulales bacterium
ACCCGAGACGGTTGGCGGTTTACGCGGCCACAAGGGCAATGTCTATGAGGGCGGTTTGCGAGTGCCCGCGATCATCGAGTGGCCCGCAAGCATCACCCCACGCGTCTCGAGCTATCCCGCGTGCACGACCGATATCGTGGCCACGATTAGCGATATCGTCGGGCTCGACTCGTCCACGAGGTTAATGCCCCAAGACGGAACGAGTCTCGTTCCGGTATTCGCTGCTGAGCCGCCGTTTCGCGATTCACCGCTCGGATTTCGTTTCGAAAAACAAGCAGCACTGATTGATAACGACTGGAAGATCTTGACGCGCAACTTCGGCGGCGGCAAGTTTGAGCTCTATCACTTGGCGGGTGATCCCAACGAAACGAATGATGTTGCGGAGTTTAACACGGACGAATTCGATCGCATGAAAGCATTGCTCGTGCAGTGGAACGCCAGCGTCCAAGCGAGCGCTGAGGGATTGGATTACCCGGAGAAGAAAGTCAGTGATGCGGAACCGAAGTCGACGTCATGGTATGAATTGGATCGATACCGACCGCTGCTGGACGGCTGGCGCGAGCGACCTGAGTATCAATCGTATTTGAAAAAGCAACCGTGATGCGAGTCCTTGTTACCGGCTGTGGTGGATTTCTCGGATCTGAAATCGTACGCCAATTGATCGAGCGCGGGGACACCGTGGTCGGCGCCGCCCGCGGCGACTACCCGGACTTGCGATCGATCGGAATGACGCTTCACCGTGGAGATCTCAAGAGCACCGATTTCATTTCGAGCGTGGTTCGTGACGTCGACGCTGTCGTTCATACGGCGGCCAAGGCTGGCGTTTGGGGTGAGTGGGGCGACTACTATGCCATCAACAAGACCGCCACCGACTCGATCATTGCGGCGTGTCACGCCAGTTCCATCAAGACGCTCGTTTACACCAGTAGTCCCAGCGTGACGTTTGCTGGCGAGGATCAAAGCGGTGTCGACGAATCGGTGCCGTATGCGACGCAGTGGTTATGTCACTACCCGCACACCAAGGCGCTCGCCGAGCAAGCGGTTCTCGCTGCCAACGAACTGGGACGATTGCACACCGTGGCTTTACGACCGCATTTGATTTGGGGAGAGCACGATCCGCACATCTTGCCGCGCGTAATCGACAAGGCACGACGGGGACGGCTACGAATCGTTGGCGATGGAAAGAACCGAGTCGACACGGTGCATGTCATCAACGCTGCGTCGGCACACCTGGATGCGCTCGACGCACTCACCCGTGATCCTGGGCGATCGAGCGGACGGGCGTACTTCATCACCCAGGATGAACCGGTCGATTGTTGGCAATGGATCGGTGACGTGTGTGAGATCGGTGGGGTGCCTCGGCCGCGGAAGCACCTCAGTTTCCATGCGGCCCATCGCATCGGCGGCATGCTCGAGACCGTGTATCGCCTGATCGGCAAAGAGTCGGAACCGCCGCTGACGCGTTTCGTTGCGGCCCAGTTAGCGAAGGATCACTACTTCGATATCTCCCAAGCGAAGGATCGGCTCGGATACCGACCCCGAATCACGATGCAGCAGGGACTGCAACGATTGCGGGATGCCTGGACATCCCCACTCGATCCTCGCTAACTTTGAGCTCGGATGCTTACTTGCTTGCCCAAAAATCGATCACGACGGCTTTTTCGAGGTGCGGCTTGAGCACTTCGATGAACGCGAGGTGAGCTTCGTGGGGTAGGTAAGTGGCTCGGTCGGCTTCACTCTTGAAGGACACGAGAAAACAATGCGTGAGTCCGTCCGCTAGGCCTTCGGGGCTATTGTCGGTGCCGTACTCGAAGTCGGCGATGGCCGAAACTTTGCTCGGAAGTTCACGGAACGCGTCGACGACGTGCTGCACATCCGCCGGGCTGCTCGTGGACTTGAATTGGAACATGACGACGTGGCGGAGCATTTTTCCATGCTCGTCTGACTTGGCGGACTCTTCCGCAGTTGAAGGCGTGTACACGAAAGCTCCGGCGAGTACGAGCAACAGGGCGACGGGGGTGATGTAGCGAAGCATGGGGGTGGACTCAGCAGTAAATAGGAACAGAAAAACGTTAAGTGGTCTCGCCGCCGAGGCAGCGGAGTTCGTCATCGACGCGAAGCAGCAGGTTACCTTGCGAGTACACGGGACTCGAGCCCACGGGGCCGCCGAGGTCTACTTCGCCGAGTTTTCGAAACTCGTCTTCGGTACTCAGCACCGTGGCCTGGCCATCGAGACTGATGATTAAAAACTTGTTGCCCACCGCGATCGGTGAGCTGCCGAAGTTGCCGCCGATTCGTTTGCTCCAGATCGTTTCGCCGGTTTGTGCGTTGACGCTCGATGCGATCCCAGTATCGGCGACCATGAGCAAGCGATTGCCCTTGAGCACGGACGTCGGCACGTAGGGCGCGAAGCGATCGATCTCATACGCGATTTCGACGTCATCACCGGCGGATTGGGGGATGCGAACTGCGACGAGTTTGTTGCCACCTCCGCCGCTGCCACAGGTCGCGATCGCCAGATCACCGGCGATGATCGGAGTACCGACGCATCGTTTATCGAACACGACGCGACTCCAAAGTAACTCGCCGGTCACAGCATCCAATCCGAAGATCCCATTTCCGGTGTTCGCATCCACGATTTGCTGGGGGCCGACCGCGGGTTGGTAAACTGCCGGTACGCCGTAGCAGGACCGCGTTGGCTGGAGCGGTGTCGTCCACACGGACTCACCGGTGAATCGATCCACGGCGATCATGCGGCTTTCACCGGGTGTCTCGCCCGCCGGCAATTCCTCGGCTTGTTGATCATTGAAGAGCAACACATGGTCGCCGACGATTCGCGGCGATGTTCCGAATCCGTGTTGACTTTTCCAGGCGCCAAAATCGCGAGACCATACTTCGTCGCCGTCGTGAGTGAAGCACTTCAAGTAGGTGTGCGTGGGTTCGCTCCAAGCCGCGTAAACGTGAGTGTCGTTGGCGGCGGGTGTGCTCGACGCGAGTGTGTTGCGAGCGTGCAGGTGATGAGGTTGTTGAGCATATTCGGTCGACCAGAGGAGGTTGCCGCGGGTGAGGCTCACCGCTTCGACCGCGATCATTTGGGTCGCCGGTTTGGACACCAGCAAGAATATTTTATCGCCGGCGACGACCGGAGATCCGACATCGCGTGAGCCGAGCTTGCGACGCCAGCGGTAGTCATTGTCGGTCCATGTGGAGGGAATCGAACCGGAATCGACACTCCCGGACCCATCGACACCGCGAAACGCCGATGAGGTGAAAGGCGTTTCCGCAATCACGCGGCGACCGGCGAAACCGCCAGCAAGAAGTACGAGCGAAACGCTCAATGTCAGTTTAAGGCGACTCATCAACATCGACCGCTGGTGGGGAAAGTGACATCTGGAGATGAATAACGACGCGATCGATCATAACGATTGAGCCGAAACATCGGGCTGGGGTGGCACCCAGCGTGTCCACATTTTAGACGAATGGCGACGGCACCGTGCGCCGCCGCGGCGGATTGGGCGTAGGTTTTCATCGGACGGGGATTTTCTCGTCGCAGAGGAAACTGCCCCCGCCAGTGAATGCTGATGTACTCGATCGAAATCACGTCTGACATCGAATCTTGGTTCGCCCAGCCCACGCTTTGGAATTCGCTTTCCCGCGGCGTGCCGTTTCGCGAGACGTCATGGTTGGCGTCGTGGTGGAAGCATCTCGGATGTGGGCTCACCGCCCAGCTCGTCATTGCCCGCAATTCGAGCGGCGACGTGTGCGGATTGCTACCTTTGTATCGCGACGGAGGCAACACGCGCGGACGCACGCTACGGCTCGTCGGTGACGGCAACGCGTGTACCGATGACGCGTCGGTACTCGCACACGCTGAAGATGCGGAAGCGGTGGCGGAAGCGATCGGCCGCTACCTCGTCGCCAACGCCGCCAGCAGTGAGTTCGGATGGGACGTAATCGACTTGGACGGCGTCGTCGCGGGCGATGAGGCGTGCCAGGCGCTCGCACGCGGATTGCGTTCGGGCGGTGCGACCCTGCATTCACACTCGCGCATGAACACTTGGTTCAAATCAACCACCGGAAGTTGGGAGGATCATCTTGGCACGCTCAGCAAGTCGCGTCGCCGGGCGATCAACCAATTTGTGAAGAAGCTCGATTTTAGCGACGGGCTTGAATACGTTCCGGCGATCGATGGTGACGTGCCGTTCACGCTCGATCGATTGATCGAAATGCATCAAGCACGCTGGATCGCGGCGGGTGAACTCGGAACTTATGCCGAGATACCGTTTCGCGACTTCATTCATGCTGCGGTCCAGTCCTTCGGCGAGCGAGGAATGCTGATGTTGCCGACACTGCGACACGAGGGCCGGATCATCGCTGGCGAATTGCACTTCGTCGGGGGCAACAGCCGGATGTACTGCTACAGCACCGGATATGACATCGCTCACGCGGACCTCGAGCCGGGACGAATGCTTAACGTGCAAGTGCTCCGTCATGCTTACGCTCATGAGCACCACGGCGTCGACTTGATGCGCGGTGATGAACAATACAAAGTGCGAATGAATGCGACGCCGCGAAAGTTACTGCGCGTTCGCGTTGTCGCACCGGCAATGATCCCGCAATTGTTCAACGCGGCGTGGCGAACTCGATTCGAGTTCAAACAATGGATGCGACGACGTTCGGGACGCAAATTGATTGATGTCGTCGAGCTCGACAATCGTCCTTAGATCTGGAAATTGAGATCGTGGTCGATGAGACCACTTTCGCCGCCGCTACGAACTCGTAATTGCGGTTTTTCAAGCGTCACCGTCGTGTACGGGGATACCGTCCGCGTGATCCACACCGAGGATCCAATGACGCTATCGTGACCCACGGTGGTCCGCCCGCCGAGGATGGTTGCGTTGGCGTAAACGACGACACGATCTTCGATGGTAGGATGTCGTTTCTGGCCGCGGATCAATTCACCATCGGCGTCGGTCGGGAAGCTCAATGCGCCCAAAGTCACGCCTTGATACAGTTTCACGTGCTCGCCAATCTCGCAAGTTTGGCCGATCACGACGCCGGTGCCGTGATCGATAAAGAACGATTCACCGATGGTCGCGCCGGGGTGGATGTCGATGCCCGTTTGCTTGTGTGCCCACTCGGTCATCATCCGCGGGATGAAGGGAACGCTCAGGCGCACCAATTCGTGCGCGATCCGGTAAACCGTGATCGCCTCAATTCCGGGATAGCAAAACACGATCTCGTCCGTGGTTTGGCACGCGGGGTCACCTTCGTACGCGGCGCGAACGTCGGTCGCCAGCGTTTTGCGTAAATTCGGGACTCGCTTGAGCAACTCGATCGCCATCGCCTGGCCTTTAGCCTCGAAGTCGATATCGCTTTCACAGTCCGTATGGTTGTGACAAATCCGATCCTCGTGGCGCAGTGCCCGCGCGATCTGGGTCGTCAACTGGTCATGCAACGCATCCACCGTACTGCCGACATGGTACCGAATATTGCCGGAGTGCAGCCCCGTTTTTCGCCGGTAACCCGGGTACAAAATATCCTTCAAATCCAACAGGATCTCGACGACCGCCGTGTAGCTCGGCAATGCACAGTGACCGAGATAGTTGATCGAATCGTCGGACGTGTAAGTCGCGACGATTTGTTCGGTCAGCTCGGGTAGCGATTCTTTAAGACGAACGTCGGATGCCACGGCAAATGCGTCCGTAGTAAGGAAAGGGGTAAACCAAGCTGGGCTGGCGTCTGCAATTAGCGGCCGATCGACGGCGGGTTGTCGAGCAGGAAGTCACGGGGACCTCGCACCGTGTAGTAAGGATAGCCGACCTGGGCACTTGGCGGACCAGGGGTAAATTGTTGGTTCTGCAACTGACCCGCGGCCTGGTGACCTAACACGCCAGGTTGCAGGTGTGAGCTGTAGTCAAGCCCACCCTGTTGCCAACCGAGAGGTCCCGCAACGCAGCCGGTTCGGCCGCAGCCGCCACAATTGCCGTTGCCGCATGATTTGCCCCCCAATTTGCCGAGAAGACCCCTGCTTTGGCCACCGCCATTGCAGTCCCCCGAGTTACACGAGCCGGAATTGCATCCGCCTCCCCTTTTGCCTTGCATACATCCGGTCGCTGCGAGGAGCAGCCCGGTAAGCGATCCAATGATTAACAATCGATTCATGGCCGAATCCTTCTGCGCGATTCTGTCTGGGTTGTCGGACACCGTCACAGCAAACACCGCACGGGTGTCGAACAAGTGCCTGGGTTCAAGGCTATTTCTCGGCCCCTGCGATCGGGGAAGAACACAGAATCGCGACAACCGGGAGAGACCGACCAAAATCATGACGGCATGTCTTTCGTAAATTACCTAGTTTAAAGACGCCGCCCTTGCGACGGACCCGGAGTGCCTGGTACCAGCGACGCAAACTAGCCGTTGTCTCGAAACAGGATCGTTCGATGAACCGATTTGCCAGCTCGCTGCGCCGCCACCTCACCCTCATCATTGCACTGGGCTCGCTCGCGGCACTTTCGGACAATGCCAATGCCCAAATCACCGCGCCGCGAACGCTTTCAGCGACCCCTGACCCACTCGCGACGCTCGAAGAGCAACTCGTGAATCGATTGCACGCGACGGCGGATGACCAGCAAGCCTATTTGAGATTTCTTCTGACGAAGGTCCGAGAGGGCAAACTCGAGACCAAGCTCGTGATCGCGGTCCAGCAGTATGCGATCCGGCGCAACCCGCAATTGCCGTTTCTTTTCTTCGAGCGGGCTATGAAAGTTGAAGCCGGCAAACGCGGCGTCACCATGCCGCCGGTCCGTCAATTCGCGACCGTTGCCCAGCGATCGGGTTCGTAAATTGTCCGGCTCGGAACGGCCGGATGAACCTCAACGGCCGGATGAAATCGCGGTCACGCCGGGGGATCGGTCGCGCCGGGGATGTAAGGTGGATCTAAGCTTTGGTCGGCGCCAAGCTCGTCGGCTTGGTCCGTGTGTAAATCCACACCAGCGATACCATGGAAAGCGTGAGCACGACGATGCTCACCCACTGGGAAATGGACAACGAAGTTCCAAATTGCCCGGCTTCATCGACTCGAATCATCTCCATGATGAACCGCAACACGGCGTAGCCGGAGAACCCGCCGAGCATCACGACGCCGTCGCGAAACCTTCCCATGGGAATCGAGCAAAGTGTCAAGCAAAGTAGCAGCGCCCCAACACTGCTGATCAATTGCGCGGGTTGCACGGGGTTCGCTCGCGGCGGTAATTCGTCCGCTGACCAACGATAGGTCTTGCCGTCGACCAGTGCCACGGCGCCGGGCCGCACGGCTTCAACGGGAATGTCGGTGGCGATTTCCGAGCGTTCGGGGAACATCGCCTCGACACGCTCGAGTTTCCCGCCTGGCTCGATCCCGGCACGCGAAGCCACACTGCCGGCCGATACCGATTCAATTTGCATCGTCTTCGGATCGACGCTCAAACCCAACAAATCACCGGAACGAAGTTGATCCGAGTACACGGGGCTGTTGGGAGGAAAGTGCAGTGCGTACGCCGCTTCGTCGCATCGTCCGCCGTAGCAGCAACCGTTCATCAAGCAACCGATGCGGCCGAGAAAAACGCCGATGAACATGCACGGTACGACCGCGTCACCGAGTCGCAGTAGCGGCAGTCGATGTTTGAGCACAAACACGACTGAAGCGAGAAATCCGCCGATGAATGAACCGTAAACCACCAAGCCGCCTTCGGTAAAGGCGAGCATGTTGCGAAGGGTTTGGCCAACGGTGTCGGCCATGAAACT
>JBBSJZ010000286.1:0-7779 GCA_038256795.1 Pirellulales bacterium
CGTCCGCACCTTCTTCAAATACCTTCAACTCGAGGGCTTGGTTGAGTTCAACCCCGCCGAGCTGATCGTCACCCAGAAAATGTGGCAACGCGTCCCCACGGTGCTGTCCACGCGCAGCGTCGATGCGTTCCTCGCCGCCGTCCGCAAGACCGACACGTACTGGCAACGCGACGTCGCCATGCTCGAAGTTCTTTATGCGACCGGATGCCGCGCCTCGGAGGTGTGCCGCTTGCGGGTCCGTGATCTAGCGCTCGCCGAAAAGTATCTCAAGTGCGAAGGCAAGGGCGGCAAGCAACGCATGGTCCCCATTGGCGGGAGAGCCATCGACGCCATCAAACTCTACATGGGCGAACTGCGCGGCACGTTGGCGACCAAGCAAACGCACCTGCCCGAAGAACTGTTCCTGTCCCGAGCCGGCTTGCCACTGGATCGAATCCAGCTTTGGCGAATGGTCAAGTTCTACGCCAAACGAGCCGGGATCGACCCGGCGGTCAGCCCCCACAGTCTCCGTCATAGCTTCGCTACCCACTTGCTTGCCGGCGGCGCCGACCTCCGCCAAGTCCAGGAGATGCTCGGCCACGCCAGTATCCAAACGACGCAAATCTACACTCACGTCGAACATTCGCGGCTGAAGAAAGTCCACCAACAATATCACCCGCGAGCGTAGTGCCGCCGCCTCTTGCCCGTTTTTGTGATGTGGTGTACCATACCAGCAACACACGCGAGTTGTCGCGAGTGAGTTTTGCTGCACGGTCTGGTATGTCAACGGGTCCCCGCGCCATGCGTGGGGACCCGTCAGGGAGGAGGGGCGAGCTGATGTTCTTTTCAATCGACAGTGCCAATGGCATTCCGATCTACGAGCAACTGATTCGCCAAGTCAAATTGGCGGTCGCTGATGGGTTGATCAGTGGCGGTCAAATGGTCCCGAGTGTTCGGCAGTTGGCTCGCGAATTGGCGATCAACCCGAATACGATCCAGCGGGCGTACCAGCAACTGCAAACGGACCGCGTGCTCGAGGTCATTCGCGGTCGCGGCCTCGCCGTTCGCCGCGATGCGCTCGCTCGCTGCACCAAGGCTCGCAACACGCTCATCGCCGACTCGCTCACGCGACTCCTGTCGGACGCACTCGCCGGCGGCATCTCTCCCAATGAACTGCGGGAACTTTTTGAGAGCGAATTGACTCGTCAAACAACTTGAAGGCCTAACCTATTCCAAGCGTCTCGGGGGACGCCATCCATGCAAAGCGCCGTCTTATCGCTCAAGAATATCCACAAACATTTTAAGCACACGGTCGCGTTGTCCGATGTCAGTCTCGAAGTTCCCCGCGGCGTCGTGTTCGCGCTATTGGGCGAGAATGGGGCTGGCAAATCGACACTGATCAAGATCCTCACGGGCTTCGTCGCCGCCGATTCGGGAACGGCGTCCGTGCTCGGCCACGATTGTTCCAGTGACTCGGTCGAGATCCGTCGCTCGATCGGATATGTGTCCGACGCCCCCGCCCTTTACGACTGGATGACGCCACCGGAAATCGGCTGGTTCACGTCCGCGTTTTATGCAGACGGATTTCTCGATCGTTACCAGCGAATGCTCGAGGACTTCGCCGTTCCGCTGGCCACCAAGATCAAGGACTTAAGCAAGGGACAACGAGCGAAGGTCGCACTCGCATTGGCGATCAGTCATGACCCGGAGTTGTTGATTCTCGATGAACCGACGAGTGGGCTCGATCCGATGGTGCGTCGCCAATTTCTTGAATCGATGGTTGATCGCGCCGCAGTGGGCCGCACCGTGCTGTTGTCAAGTCACCAAATCAGCGAAGTCGAACGCGTCGCCGATTGGGTCGCGATCCTGCATCGAGGCCAGTTGAAAGTCGTCCAGCCGCTCGAGGAGCTCAAGTCGAACGTGCAGATTGTCACAGCCAATGTCGACACCAGCGAAGGCGTTTTGCCGCTTCCACGTGGCGAAGTGCTGACCGAATCACGCACGGGGCGTCAACTCCGCTGGGTTGTGAAAGGCTTGCCCGACGATTGGCAAAACGACTTCGGACCAAGCAGCGGCGCGACCAAGTTATCCGCGACACGGCCGACCCTCGAAGAAATCTTCATCGCCATCTGTGACGATGGTGCGGCTCGCCCGATTGTGGAATCGGAGGCAACACCATGAGTGCTGTCATCGAATCGAAACGGATAGCATGCGATCTGAACGCTGGCGCGACCCGATCGCGAGCGTGGCTGATGATGAGGCATCTGCTTTGGAAGGACATCCGGCTCATCGGGCCGCTGCTGGCCGCGATCGAGGTAGGGACGCTCGTTTTCAACTGGGTGGCTTGGATGTTCATGACGAGCGATTCGGCGGGACGAAACCACGCGGACATCGCTGTGATGCTTTGGATTTTGATGCCGAACATGATGGCGCTGGGTGCCCCGGCGATACTCGTTGGCAGCGAACATGAAAGCGGTACGTTGAATTGGACCCGCTCGCTGCCGGTGTCTTGGAAATCGTTCGCATTGTCCAAGGCGGTTGTCGCGATCGGTGTTTGGCTCGCTGCGTGGCTGGTGAGCTCACTGTGTTTGTGGTGGCTACTGCTCGGCCACTCCGAGCCACTATCGGTTGTCTCCGCTGACCTGCTGCGCGGCGAGTCCCAGTTGCGGTTGCTGCTGTTTAGTTCGCAATTGCTGCTCGTCGGGCTCATTCACTCATACTGGTTCAAGTCACCGGTCGCGAGCTTGCTCTCGCTCATTCCCGTCGTATTGCTGTTGAGCGTGTCATTCAATTGGCTTTGCCGGAGCGATATGACCGATGCCTCGACTCAGTACAGTATGAAGTTGATGATTGGGCTCGGCAGCATCACCATCGCTATGTTGGGAATCCTGACAAGCGTTGCGGCCCGCCGCTGCATGCGAAGCCCTGCGCGGTCGGTAGCGAGAGCACCGCGAGTCTCGGTGCAGTCGCAAGGTAGAGTGTCGAGTCGGGAACGTTTTGCCTTCAAGCGACCGAGCATTCGGCGAGCACTCCTGTGGCAAGCGTTTCGCCAACAGGCGTGGCCATTGCTCGGCTTGTCGCTGCTTGCACTTGTTGGCTTGTGGGGTATCTACGTCGACTACCGAAGTTGGCGACCCAACCCGATGACGACTTGGGTGATGTCGTCGCTCGGCGGCCTCGTCTTCGCAGCCAACTGGCTGGGCTGTCTTTGTTTTTACGGCGACTCCGTCTCGCGTCGTCGACTGTTTGCTGCGGATCTTGGTCTCTCGCCGGGTTCATTTTGGTGGTCACGCATGGCCGCGCCCGTGAGCGTGTTGATGCTAACAATGTGGTGTTTGTCCAGCATGTTCGAGCCTGCACCCAGCAAAAATTACGCGATGGCTTTGGCCACCCCATTCGTTGCGTTTGCGGCCGGTCAATTTGCAGCGATGTGGGTGAGTCGAAGTGCCCTGACGTTCTTCGTTGCTCCAGTTCTGTTGAGCGGACTGGTCATCGCCGTTTTTCCCGTGCTTGAGTTGTTCCACAATTACTATGCATCGTTCGCCTTAGCGGCGATGATCCTCTTCTATGCCACTTGGCGAGCTCGCGAGCGATGGATGCGAGGTGAAACTCAGGCACGTTTTCATGCCTGGATGATTGGCATGCTCATGCTCGCGCCGTGCCTCTGCTACTCCAGCATCGTGATCCGGCGCTACGCACTCACACCGGCACTGATGCCTGAGTGGCGTGATGAGATGTTGGCGATACCGCTTCCCGAAGCATTCAGCGCAGTGCAACAAGTTCGCTCCAACAGCGACGCTGACTACTTTCGACCGTGGCTAGAAACTCACGGCTGGGAATCACTGCGAGATGAGCCTGCCCTGGCCGACTATCGTTGGCTGGATCCGAGTGGGCCTAGCGACAATGAGTTGACCGGGTTTCATAATTACGTGAATCGGTTCAATCGTTTTTGGCCACCGGGTTTGGGTCCCGCGAAGGTTTTGCGAGTCAGTGAGCTGCAGTTGCAGTGGGCCAAATCGGCTCGTCAAGCGGTACTGCAGGGCATGGTTCATCCGACGTCCGTATTGTCGCTGGCGGAAAGGGATGAGTACTCCGCGATCAGTCGCCTGCATCAACTTCAATCGGATGAGGAGCGACCGATCTCGCTCAAGATTCGTGAACAGTTACAAATCGTCGCTGCACAAATGGCATCACCCGAGTTGATTCGCGACTCGCGGCGAATCTCGCTGATCATGGAGTGGCGAATGTACCAACAGCAGCCGCCTCTGGCTTGGAAAAGTTTTGCGGGCGTGATGGTCGACTGGGTCAACTTGCCACGACGAATCGAAGCTCCACGCATCGATCGCTACGTCGACGCTGCGACGCGGGAAACGCTTGCCTTCTTGGCCAGCAACGTCACCAACCCGAGCTACGCCCAGCACAATGACGCGATGCACCGGACGTGGGACGAAGTCTATGACGAGACCTTCGGCCCACAGCCGCTACCGTTTAATGATGCCACGGAATATTGGCGCAATAAGTTGCAATCAAACGCACACTGACTCAATGCCGGCGACTGTCGTGTTGCAGCGGAATTGCGCCGGTGTTTAGGCCTCAGCCGCCAAGTGCAATCTCGAGCACCGAGAACGAAGATCGCCTCCAGGCGAAACACCAACGGCACCCTTGTTTTCAGCGAGCATCGTGATCGGCAAGCGATCGAATTTGCTCGTCAAAACTAGCCGCCTTTTTCTTGGCATCATCGATCGTTAGCCCCGCTGCGACGTCCGGTCGCTGGTGCCCGATCTCGCTCAACCACGCGTCTCGAACCACTTGCTGGCGTTTGCGGACGAGCGAATGCAATTCCGGATCGAGCTTCGTCGGCGTGATGCCCCAAGCTTTGGCGATCGCTTCGCCAATCACGCGGTGGCCCTCCTCGTCGACGTGAACACCGTCGCCGGACATCACGAACTTCGGATTTGTCTCGCGTCGGTGTTTCAAATGCGAGGTCACCGGCGTGCGAAGATCGATCACCATCTCAGCGCGGTCGGCGTGTTCGAGAATCCAATCGGAGTAGGTCTTCATCACGTCGTCATAGTTCTCGTACACCTCGTTCCACGAATACTCAGCTGCGCCGGCTGGAAGCAGTTTGCCGGTGTCTCGCATGGGCAGCGGATCGTAGGGGGGCGGTGTCATCAGCACCAGTTTTGCGCCCGCGCCATGGACCGTGTCGATCAAGCGGTTGATTCCCGCTTGATAAGCCGCGAATCGATCTTCGGAGAGCGGGTAGTAGATCCCATCATTCATGCCATAGCAGGCGACGACGACGTCGGGCTTGAGCTTCTCGAGCGTTCGATCCAGTCGCTCATGCACGTTCGGTCGAGGGAACGGATGCGAGGGCTCGGACAATCCGCTGCAGGTTTCGCTGGACAGCCCCAGATTGATGATCTCCGGTCGCGGACTCACCCCGCTGGCAATGATCTGGCTCTCCACCACGCTAACGAAGCCACCGGCATACGTGTTCGAGTCACCCACGAAGACGACGCGTTGGGCCTGGAGCGGGAAACCAGTCTCCGCCGCCTGGGCATGGCCGACGGCTGCGACTAAAAACAATCCAGCGGTGAAGCGTGCGATCGTTTGCATAGCGGGTGAGTACCTTCAAGGTGAGAGAAACCGAACCGTAAGGAGTCAAGTGAATTGCTATCTGTCTAACGGATCGCGAGTCTGCTTTCTAGCAGCGGTGCCGCCGCGAGTGGATTACACTGGCCCGATCCCCACACCCGTTTTTCTGGAGAGTTCGAGATGCGGCGATTGACGCTCGGTAGCGGTTTGCTTTGGTTCAGTGTGATGAGTGGTCTGGCGACGGCCCAGTACGATTCAGGTTGGAAGGCACACGAGTGGGATCGACCCACACCCGCCGTGATCGAGCCCGGCGGCGGATGTTTGCCGGTGCCGGCACCGAGTGACGCGATCGTGCTTTTCGATGGCTCGAATTTGGATGCGTGGCGCAGCGGTGATGGCGGTGAATCGCAATGGGTGATCAAGGAGGGCGTGATGGAATCGGTGCCCAACAGCGGGTATGTGTTTACCAACGAGACGTTTGGCGATTGCCAATTGCACGTCGAGTGGTCGGCGCCAGTGGTGGTCGAAGGCGACAGTCAAGGACGCGGGAACAGTGGCGTGTTTTTGATGGGTTTGTATGAAGTCCAGGTGCTCGATAGTTTCGACAATCGCACCTACGCCGACGGTTCGGCGGGGTCAATCTACGGCCAGTATCCGCCACTGGTGAACGCGAGTCGCAAACCCGGCGAGTGGCAATCGTACGACATTATCTTCAGTCGGCCGCGGTTTGATGCGGATCATAGGTTGGTATCACCGGCGCGGATCACGGTGTTGCACAACGGTGTCGTTGTTCAAAACGCGTCCGAGCCTTTCGGCCCGACCGCTTGGCTCGTTCGCGATCCCTATGAACCCACCCCCGAGAAATTACCTCTGTCGTTACAGGACCATGGCAATCCCGTTCGCTATCGCAATATCTGGATTCGTAATCTCGACGAGAGCCCCCGGCCGGCGCCGCAGCAAGCCTATCCGAGCGAGCTCGTCACGTTATCGAGTGAACAATTGGATGAGCTTGAAGGCGAGTACGGGGACGCCAAAGTCGAACGCCGCGACGACGGACTTTCCCTAAACTTCGGCGACCGCCAGCTCGAGATGCTGCCGCTTTCCCCAGACGAGTTTGTGCTGCGATACACGTCCGGCACCGTCAAGTTCCAGCGCGACGACGAAGGCAAACCGAGCAAGATGAGCTTCGAGTTTGGCGGCAGCAAATTGGGCGGGGATCGTCAGTAATCGCGGGTGTCCAGACCTCAGCCGCCACACATGATCTCGGGCGTAGGAAACGAAGAGCGTCTCAAGGCTGGACACCAACATACGCTGCCACCAACCTCTCAGCACAAAAATAGTTTGAATAGGGAAGAATGAATGGATGTTTCGAGTGACTTTGTCGACCGGATTCTGCGGTACGTTTACGACGCAGCGTATCGACCCGTTAAGCCGAAACAGATCGCGATCGCCCTCGACGCGTTTCCGGACGACTATCGCGAGGTCCGCCGCGTGATCAAGAGCTTGACGCTCGAAGGTCGACTCGCGTACGGATCCAATCACATCGTTTTTCCGACGACGGGTGAGCCGGCGGGTGGCGGGCGGGTTCGGGGCACGTTCCGCCGGGCGATGGGGGGACAATTCGGCTTCGTGCGATTGTCCAGTCCCGCAGCCGGCTCGGCGCGCAATGATATCGCCGAAGATTGTTTCGTACCGCCGGGTTCGACGCTCGGGGCACTCGAGGGCGACCTCGTCGAAGTCGAGTTGCAAGCCAGCGACCGTGGCGGTGGAACTGAAGCGGTCGTGAAAGAGATCCTCGAGCGGGCGCGTCGTCAATTCACGGGGACGTTCCGTTTGCAAGGCAAGCACGCCGTTGTTTTCCTCGACGGCACCCCGTACACCGATCCCGTCGCCGTCGGTGACGTGCGTGGATTGCCGCTCGAGGATCACGACAAAGTCTTCGTCGAGGTCGTGAAATTTCCCAGTGATCGACGCCGCGGCGAGGAGGGTGAAGCCAACGGCGAGGCCGTCATCCTCGAACGTCTGGGCAGCAGTAAGAATCCGGCAATCGATACCCTCACCATCATGAGGCAGTATGGTTTGCCCGACGAATTCGACGAGAGCGTACTGGATGACGCTCGTAAGCAAGCCGACCGATTCGACGATACAAAAATCGACCCCGATCGACGTGATCTGACGGAGCTGCTCACGATCACGATTGAC
>JBBSJZ010000287.1:0-7770 GCA_038256795.1 Pirellulales bacterium
ATCCGGCCCACACGAATGCCAACATCAACAGCCGCCTCACGCCGCTCCGCACGAACAGCTTGAGCAATTCCAGCGACCAGGCTACCGAGTAGCTGGCGCCGAAGCACAGCAAGCTGATACCGGCGAGGAAGTTTCCCATGAGCGAGTTGCTGGCGTTGAGGAGGCGGGATCCGGCGTCGTTGCTCACCGCGAGCCGGCGAACGCTTTGAATTTAAGTGGGGCGCCCGCGTGACGAGTCCGCCCGGAGTGGCTAAGCCTCTCCGTCGAGCCCGTACTCTTTCAGTTTCTTGTGCAGCGTATTGCGGTTGATGCCGAGTCGAGTGGCTGCCTTCGTTTGCACACCGGCACAGTTCTCCAGGACTCGAGCAATGAGCGCCTTCTCCACGCGTTCGACGATCATTCCGTGAACCCCTTCGGCGTCGTCGCCGGCTTCGGTCAGTCCCTGCAGGACGACTTGCCGCGTGAGCGAATCCAAGTCCGTCGCTATCACTTGTTCGGCGGCGAATGGCGAGTCGCCTGAGGTCACGCAGCGAGGCAGCAAGTCGATGGTCAACTCATCCGTTTCGCTCATCACAACAGCGCGTTCGATGTAGTTTTGCAACTCGCGAACGTTCCCAGGCCAATGGTAGTCCTGCATCGCCGCGATCGCGCAGGGTTCGATATGCGCGACGTAGCGATCGTTGACTTCGTTGTAGTGTTCGAGAAAGAACGAGACGAGCATGGGGATATCATCACGTCGCCGGCGAAGCGGCGGGATCTCGATCGGCACGACATTGAGACGCCAGTAAAGGTCCTCGCGAAAACGCTCTTCGCGTACTTCTTGCATCAAATCCCGGTTGCTGGCGGCGATCACCCGGGCGTCGGTACTGAGTGTGCTGGTGTCGCCGACTCGCTCGAATTCTTTTTCTTGCAACACCCGGAGCAGTTTGACCTGCAGCGTGAGCGTCGTACTGTTGATCTCGTCGAGAAAGATCGTGCCTTGATGCGCAGCTTCGAAACGTCCCGTACGATTGGCGACGGCGCCGGTAAAGGCGCCGCGAACGTGTCCGAACAACTCGCTCTCGAGCAAGCTTTCGCTGAGCGCGCCACAGTTGACGCGGACGAACGGGCCACCACTGCGATGGCTGAGTTTATGCACGGCACCGGCGATCAATTCTTTACCAACACCGGTCTCGCCAAGAATGAGCACCGAGGCATTACTACCCGCAACGCGGCGGGTAATGCGATAAACCTCCTGCATCGTTGGCGAGTTGCCAATGATTCCGGGGATCGGGGGCCCGCCAGGGCCATGGGGAGGTACGCCAAGAATCGCCATCAAGCACTATTAAACGGACTACCAAAAACGACGGGTTTCGGAGTTGCTCGTCAAAGCCGCCTGGATCGATTTCGAGCCCCTCTCGGTGCGACCGTGACGATAACGCAACCTCGCGTTTCGCGATAGACACGACTGCTGTGTCGATGCGTCGACTCAGCGCCGCGCGATTCGTTCAGCGTCGTCGACATAGGGATTGAGCTGAATCGCTCCTACTTTCATCTCACGGTCCGCCTTGCGAACCGAGGCCGGCACCGCGGAGTTTGCCGAGGCTAATGAGACATACGGGTTGCACGAAGGCTCGATTTGCTGCGGTGGTGCGTAATACTGGGTCGCCGGATGACCTTGATAGTCGCATGGGGCGGACGCCGTCGGTGGTGCCGCGAACGGGCTGATGCCGTAAGGACGAGCATATCGGCTGCCGTAATACACCGGCGGATTGAGCGCAAAGTACGGCGGTGTCGGTACCGAAGACGAGTACTGGACGCCATACGGTTGATAAAAACCGAAGGGCTGGAACCCGAAGCCGAAATCTTGGGCGGATGCCGATTGAGTCTCGAGTCCGATGGCGGCAAAGACGAACAACAGGGCGATGGCGAGTTTTTTCATGATGCGTCGGTGTATGATCCGAGTGTGAGGACGTCCGAAAGTTTTGGCATCCTGGGGATGGAAATCCGCCCGTGCGACTTCCACGCTAATCACCCCCGACAATCGGTTCAACTCTGACAACCCTGATCAACCTCAGAATCCGACAAATGCCGTCCCGCCGTTACAACCGAACCGGGCCACTGCGCGGATGAATCGAGCGACGAACGATCCGCCTCAGGGCGAGATGAAGATCGCGGCCGTGATCCATTCGCTTTTCGGTGGCGGTGCCGAACGCGTCATGGCGGCTCTCGTGTCTCGCTTGAACCATCGCGGTCACTGCGTCACCCTCATCACCCTCGATGATGGCGCCCGAGAGATGCACCGGGTCGATGCATCCGTCGATCGAATCCCCCTCGATGTGATGCGGCCCAGCGACAACAGTTTCCGACGCATCGTCAATCCGCTGCTGCGGATCCGCGCCCTGCGGCGAACGATCCGTCGATTGCAGCCCGATGTGGTGCTATCGTTCTGTGACCAAACCAACATCACCGTGCTGGCCGCGACGATCGGGATGCGGGTTCCGGTCGTGATTAGCGAACGCAGCGACCCGTCCCAACAACATCTCGGAAGCCTTTGGGAACTCGCCCGTAGAACGTTCTATCCCCGCGCCGCGCACACGATCGCTCTGACGGCCCCAGCGGCTAATTTTCTTAGCTCGATGTGTCCTCGCGGTGTGGCGGTGATCCCATCTGCGATTGCACCGCCGCTGGAACTCACTCGTTCGCGAACCGCGATCGATGCCAAACGTATTATTGCAATCGGCCGACTATCGCCCGAGAAAGGTTTCGATCGGTTGATTGAAGCATTCGCTGGCGCGACGAGCATGGATTCCGATTGGACGCTGGCGATCCTCGGCGAAGGCGGCGAGCGGTGTCGGCTGGAGCAGTTGATTCAAACGCTGGGGCTCGTCGATCGAGTCCGTTTGCTGGGTTGGGTCACCGACGTCGGCCGCGAACTCCAGCGGTCAACGCTGTTCGTTCTGGCCAGCCATTACGAGGGCTTTCCATCGGCGCTCATGGAAGCCATGGCCGCTGGAGTCCCGTCCCTCGCGGTCGATTGCGAGAGTGGCCCACGCGAGATCATTGATAGCGGCGTGAACGGCTGGTTGACTGAGAACACGACCGACGCACTTCGAGAGGGTATTGAACGCTTGATCGGTGACGAGCGGTTGCGCGAGTCGCTGGGACAAGCCGGGCGCAGCGTCGTGGAAACATTTAGCTGGGATGCGATGGTCGACGAGTACGAACGAGTGCTGCAGCAGCAAATCAAGCGTCCGAGCTAGCTTTGGGGGACCGGATCCGCCATCAAAGCGTCAATCTTGGCGCGAACTTTAACGCGCAATTCAGGCGAATTGGCGGGGAAGCCCAGTTCCTCGACGGAGAATGCAAACGTCGGATGCTCGGAGACTTCGGACCAACCGATTTCCGCGAGCGGAACATCATAAAGCAGCGCGATCGTTGCCATCGCGACGTCACCCAGGAGAGTTTGCGATTGAGCACCGATCGCCATTCCCACCTCCGATGCGGGACGAGTATCATCGAGAAATTGGGCGATGTTTTTGGCGTCATCCTTGTTCCCAAATCGGGCAATTGTCTGCATGGCGATCGACAAGATATCCGTGCCGTGTTGCTCCCCGAGCGTTTGCCGCGCCAGTGTAAAACCTTCCGGCACGCCCCAATCCATCGAGAACCATAGTACCTCGCCGCGATTGTACGATGAACTTCGTTTCACCCACTCGCCGATCAAGGCGGTGACCGGCGCACGCAATTGCTGCTCGCGGCGAATCTTCGTGCCGACATCGCGGCGGAGGATACCGATCAACAAGTTTTCAAACTGTGGCGCGACGGGTACGTCAGCATCCGCCGCTGGCAGCAGCAGCGCGATCGCATCAACGGGCTCTGGCCAACGTCGCTCGATGAACATTCCTGTTTGAATCCGTCTCACCGTCGCTTCTTGTGCGACCGCCCGCTCCCGTGCCGTGCCATCGAGGGCCTTCGCGACATCGGGATACCCTTTCGAGAACTCGATGAACAATTCACGGACGACTGGCGACGAACCGAGCTTGGATTGAAAATATTCCCAGCCATCGAATTCAACATCTTTGCCGGCGAGAAACGCCTTCACACGCTTCTGGAAATCGCCCTCCGTTAACTGCTGGATCAAATCGGCAGCCCGCAGTCGCACTTCGGGATCTTGGTGCGTGGACAATTGGCGAAGCGAGGGAACCGCCGTCAAACCGATAGTCATCAACACTTCCGCCGCCCGCTCTCGCTCCGCAAATTCGCTCGATCCCAACTCGTCGATGGCCAACTGGATCCGCCCCGCAGTCGACTCATCCGATCGGCTCGATGCACCCGACTCGGTGACACTTTTCGCGACCGAATCCGCCCCCTCCTGGCCAATCGCAATCGATCCGACGGCAAAAAATGCGGCAATGACGAAAAAATTTAAGCTGAATTTCATGCGGTGACGAGCCGTCAATTTGGGGGGGCCGATCTGCGAGCCAGCGGTCGAGCGTGAACCTGGCAATCTGTGCACGTGCCGATTTGATCGAAGCGTTTTTTTCGGGTTCTGGCATTCATAACGAGTACTTAGCGTAAGTATACGGCGGCTCGGCACCAAGAGCGAAATCGTGCCGCCGGATTCCCAAGTTCCCGCCGAGATCACCCGCAGGAGCTGATTGCGCACAAAGCTTGAGCGGCCCAGGAGGTTCCTACCGATTGCAGGCGATGGGAAGACCAGGCAAAATGCGGACCTTCTGTTACCCCCCGTTTCTGACTTTCACCAGGAAAGAGTCGTATGAGTCGTTTGCGTCACGTTTTGTTTGGCGGTGCTGCCGCGGTGTTGTTGACAGCTTTGACTGTTACTCCGGCTTCGGCATTCGGCCACCATCGTCGCGGCTGCGAGCCAGCGTGCGCTCCCGTATGCGAGCCCGCTTGTGCACCAGCTCCTCGCCAAGGCCTGTTCGCACGTCTTTGTGCAAAGAAGAACAGCTGCGCTCCCGTGTGTGCGCCAGCTGCTCCTGTTTGCTGCGAACCAGCACCAGCACCTGTTTGCTGCGAACCAGCACCAGCACCTGTTTGCTGCGAACCAGCACCAGCGCCTGTTTGCTGCGAGCCAGCGCCAGCACCTGTTTGCTGCGAACCAGCTCCCGTATGTGCTCCTGAGCCAGTTTGCTGCGAGCCCGTGGAAACTTGCTGCACACCAAAGCGTAAGTGCGGTCTGTTCCGTCGCTAAGCGTTGGCTGAATCATTCAGCTTCGAAGCATCACAACCTCAGTCGACGTTTGTCGGCTGAGGTTATTTTTTTGTGCTTGGCAAGGAAGGCGGCGCACCTCGATGGGCAGTCATCTCTCGAGATGGCAAGTCGCGCGAGATTGAGTTTTATTTTGATGCCGGCGGTGAGCTTGCCGCCTCGGATTGCGGGAGATTGCCGCACACGCTGCGTGACTTGGGAACGTATCTCAAGGCGAACGGACAACGCCACCGCGGCGGAGACTTTCTGAAAACGACCAAACGCCCGTCGATGTTCTAAGAAATGCTCAGCAACGCCGCAAGTTGGTCCAAGTGTTTGTCGGCAAACCAGCGGCGGTCAAGTTAAAGGGCACTTCATTAAGAATGTCAAACAGCGTTACCCCGGTTGGGATAACGCTGTTGACGTGAACACGGTCATTGACCAGTTGCGCTAAAAGCCGGACACGGTCTCGGAGCTGGCACGAGTGCCCAGGGCGCCCCACAATCCGTAGGGGCTCTTGGACCCAGGCCTAGGGTGCGTTGGGTCGTTATTTTTGACGACCCCGCTACGCTGGTTACCCGCTTCGATCGAGTCCGAGATGAACTTCACCGCACCGTCGCCCATCAACACGTGGGCACCGCCTTGGTGACGGCTGCTCGGTGGCAACGAGCCAGTATCGAAGTCGCCAGCACCGCCGATGCAAACATTTTTGTTCGGGGGTGACATTGTGGTGATACTGGTATAAACCGGCACCGAATCGCACCAGCGGAAACCACGCTTCCAGCCAACGTTACGTAGTCCTGGGTTAGCAGTATTACCAACGTTCGGACTCCAGAATCGCGGACGAGCCGGGTCCACGTATTTGTCACATTCGGCGGGGCTGTCGTGAATCGCGTCCCAGCCGGCACCGTAATACGGATCGGTCGTGACATCACGGTCACCGAGGCTGGTGGCGATCTCGGCACAAGCAATCGTGTTGGATAAACCGTCGAGAATGTCGCGGAATTTCATCTGCTTGCGGTTGTAAAAGAACCCACGATTCGACGCATTAGCCGCCGCAATGTGACCTTGGTTCCAGGTGTTGTTTTGCCAACGCCAGAATCCCCAGTTCACCCAATCACTGCTATCGCCAATGTTAGCGGCATAGTTGGTACGACCTTGCGCCGGTAGCCCTTTACCGGGGTCGCTGGGGCACCGGAATGTCGGCGTCTCAGTCCGCCAGGGTTCGTACTGGTTGGCGTTCCAAGGCCAAGGGCCCATGGCCGCCCAGTCGACGGTGCCGTTTTTGTCCCAGTCCATCGGGTTACTGATTTGCTCCCAGAGAGCCTGTTGCTCAATGAACGGCAAGGTGCCCACCAACCAGCTCAGCCGGAAGCGGTTATTATTGCCGCCGTTGGAGCCGAGGTCGTAAGTTCCACCGGACTGGGTCGGCAACCCATCGTAGGCGGAGTGGTAATTATGCAGCCCCAAGCCAATTTGCTTGAAGTTGTTGCTGCAACTCATGCGACGAGCGGCTTCACGTGCAGCCTGGACGGCGGGCAGAAGTAGCCCAACCAATACGCCGATGATGGCGATAACGACGAGCAATTCGACGAGGGTGAAACCTCTTTGCTCCGAACCCAATGACTTCCGCATTATCTTCGGCAACTCCGAAACGGGGATGATTTGCCCGAGTCCGTGACGCCAGATGACGTCTTATAGAAACAGACTCGTGGCACACCACCGACATCCGCAGCGCAACCGAGCACAGCCAGCAAGGGCTAAATCCACGACCGGAAGAGCTATTTAAGGGATGTGGCGACAAGTTGTTTATCGCTGATCTAAGAAGAAATGTCGCTATGCATCTCAATGAAAACGGACATTTTCTCAGAATAATGTCAATTGGCACGCGACGAGATATTTACCTCTTTCCGAGAGAGTGAATTCACTAAAAAACCCACCAGCAATAGTATGCTGGCGGGTTCATTTGACGCTCGAGTTGTCCCCTTCGATCGTCACTCTGGCGCTGCGATAAGTCGCTGCGAGTGATTAGAAACCTTGGACGGTCTCGGCGCTGGCCCGTGTGCCCAGGGCTCCCCACAGTCCGTAGGGGCTCTTGGATCCTGGGCCAGGGTGACCCGGGTCATTATTCTTGACGACCGGACTTTGCTGGTTTCCGGCCTCGATCGAGTCCGTGATAAACTTCACCGCACCGTCGCCCATCAATACGTGGGCACCGCCTTGGTGCCGACTGCTCGGCGGCAACGAGCCGGTATCGAAGTCGCCGCCGCCGCCGATGCAGACATTCTTGTTCGGGGGCGTCATCGTCGTGAAGCTGGTGTAAACGGGCACCGAATCGCACCAGCGGAAGCCGCGTTTCCAAGTGTTGTTACGCAGGCCTGGGTTCGAATTGCCGATGCTCGGGCTCCAGTATCGAGGACGCGCCGGATCGACGAATTGATCACACTGGCTCGGATTGTCGTGGATATTATTCCAGCCGGCGCCATAGTACGGATCGGTGGTCACGTCGCGATCACCCAGGCTGGTGGAGATCTCGGCACAGGCAATCGTGTTGGACAGTCCGTCAAGAATGTCGC
>JBBSJZ010000288.1:0-7742 GCA_038256795.1 Pirellulales bacterium
CTCAGCAGCGTCACGATGTCCTACGACCCGCATTCGACGTACATGTCACCGAGCACCCTCGATGACTTCCAAATCCAAATGCGTCTGAACCTCGATGGGATTGGAGCCGCACTTCGCGAGAAAGACGGCAACACTGTCGTTTCCAACGTAATCCCCGGCGGCGCCGCGGCGAAGCACGGTTTGCTTAAACCCGATGATGTCATCGTCACCGTCGGCCAGGGTGACGCCGGTGACGTGGTCGATATCGTCGAGATGCCGTTGGGCGATGTCGTGAAGTTGATTCGTGGGCGTGCCGGAAGCATCGTCCGTCTGGGTGTCAAACCCGGTGGCGTCGGCAACGTCGAAACCTACAAAATCGTTCGTGCCCGCGTTGAACTCGAAGAGTCCGCCGCCCGTGGCCAAGTGATTGAGCACACGCTGCCGGGTTCGGCAGGCACGCTCAAGGTCGGCTACATCAATTTGCCGAGTTTCTACCTCGACATGGAATCGGCTAAGGAAAACAAGGCTGATTTTCGTAGCAGCACCCGTGATGTGCAGCGAATCCTCGAGGATTTCCGCAACCAAGGCGTCGATGGCGTCGTCCTTGACTTGAGCAAGAACGGCGGCGGTTCGCTCACCGAAGCAATCTCGCTCACCGGTTTGTTCATCGATCGTGGGCCCGTCGTGCAGGTCAAGAATAGCGACGGTTCGGTGGAGAAGTACAACGACGAAGACGCCGGTACGGCTTGGGACGGGCCGCTCGTGGTTCTTTCCAGTAAGTTCAGCGCCAGTGCGAGTGAGATTTTCGCGGGCGCGATCCAGGACTACCACCGCGGGATCATCGTCGGCGACCCCGCGTCCCACGGCAAAGGCACCGTGCAAACCTTGATGGACCTCGGCCAGCAATTGTTTCACAACAACCGTCAAAACTACGGCGCACTCAAAGTCACGTTGCAACAGTTCTATCTACCCGATGGCGAGAGCACCCAGCGGGCCGGAGTGCCGGCCGACATCATCTTGCCTAGCATCACCAGTAAGATGGACGTCGCCGAAAGCGACCTCAAGTACGCACTCGAGCACGATCGTGTGCCCAAGGCGCCTCATGCACTCTACAACATGACGCCGGCGGACCTGATGGCGCGGCTGAGAACCGATTCTGCAGCGAGGATCGAGCAGGACAAGGAATTTGTCGATCTGTTAAGACGTATCGAGTTGTACGTCACCCAGAAAGAACAAAACTCCGTCTCGCTCGCCGAAGACGAGTTCATGCGCCGTCGCCAAGAACTCGACGCCGACAAGGAAGAAGAAAAGAAGGCACTCGAAGCCGAGATCAACACCGAGATCATCTACCGCGATAATTTCTACAATCGCGAAGTGATCAATGTCGCTCACCAGTACATCGATGGCCTGCGTCAGCAAAACCTTGCCAAAGCGAACTGAGCCGACGCAGTCGGTTGCTCAAGACTTCGTTTCACGTCGCTGAGTCTCTCCGAGACTCAGCAAAGCCGCAGCGTTGCTGCGGTGTCAGCCTCGGTTTTACGAAAGGCCCATGGCTAGCGCCAAAACGGCTCACCCTAAAAATTAAGATTGACGAACCGCAACGTGACGCATCCATGAATCGCCGCTGGCGTTCATTTGCGGCCACGCCAGGCTATTTGTTGCCCCAAGAGGTTGAGCGTTAGCGAGACCCACTGGAGCATGACAAACACGGTGACGGCGAGGCTGTGAAAGATTACGCCGGCGAGGGGTTGGCGAAATCGAATGGCGGCGAGTCCTCGCGGCAAGTGCCCCAGGATTACACCAGCCGCCGCAACGATCGCAGCGAGGGGTTGGCCTAGCAAGATCGCTGCGATCAAGACCAGGATCGGTAGCACGCTGCCCCCGATGAGCAGCACGGTGAACAAACCGATCAACCGTGGCTGGGCGATGCCTTCGTTGGCATTCTTGAGCAAGCCGCGAACCACCTGGCCCGCGGACGTGTACATTCGGCATTCCGCCAACGCCGTTCCATCGACGACATCCGTCACGAGCCCCGCAGCTCGGTAGGCACGCGGCAATTTAATGCCGTCGTGACGCGAGCCAGCGATCGACTCATGAGTTCCCGCCAACCGATAGGCGCCGCTCGTCGTCAGGAATAATTGCCCACAACCGGCGGCGAGTGAGGGATCCCGCGTCGAGCGCATGCGAGCAAATGGCAGGTATCCGAGCAACAGATAATGCATCATGGGGATCAACCATTTTTCCAGCCAGGTGCCCGTTTCTTGGTGCGGGAACGCGCTCAACAAGTCGACCTGGTGCGCGGCGCGGTAACTTGCCAATCGCGTTAACGCATCGGTCGCGAGTCGCACATCCGCATCGAGAAACACGATCACGGGATGCACCGCGACGCTCGCGAGTTGATAGCACGCGTACTGTTTGCCGTTCCACAGCGTCGGTGGTGGTGCCCCATCGATGCACCGAACTCGCGAGTCCATCGCCGCCATCGCGGTCACGATGGAGCGAGTCGTGTCGGACGATTGATCATCGAGAACGACGACTTCGACATCGCAACCCTCGCTGGCGAGTACCGCGGAAACACTCGCTCGAATCCCCGCCGCCTCATTTCTTGCCGGGATCAGCACGGAGATGCTGGGACGGTGACTCGATGATTCCACGGTCGGCGGTGGTGGCAGGAACACTCGCACGTTAGCGAGAAACAACATCGCCGGGAGGGCGGCGATGAGGAGTGCGGTGACAGCCAACGCGATCATTCGAGGGAGTCTCCGTGAGCGGCCCGAAAGGGAGTCCTCGTGGCCAAAGCTCGCATCCGCCGAAGCACATCATAAGCTCCGCCGGCACCTTGCTTGCCGCGCAAGAGTTGATCGAATGGCTCGCTCGAACGCGCCATCGCTAACTCCGCCAACGAAGCTTGGGTCGAGCGCAGTCGCGTCGTCAATTGCGATTGCCACTGAAGTTTTGTGAGTTGCTTGTGCTCACGAATCCGAAACGGCTCACCGAGCTTGACGAGGGACTGGGGCAAACGCTCATCCCAAAACGGATACTCCAGCGCCACCGGCAAAACCCATCCGTCGTCGAGACGCGTGCAGAGATGCGCAAGTCCCGGCATCAATGCGGCTTGGTGGTCACGAGCGTCGGCGAAGCGGCCTTCGGGTGTAATCCACAAAGCAGTATTCGGGGCGCGGGCGATGGCCAGACTTTGCTGCAAGAACTCTGCCGCACCACGCATGGTGTCTAAACTCACACCGTAGAAGCCGAGCTTCGAAAAAACCTGGTATTGCTGGAGAGCGGCGGCATCGATCGGCGCGTAGAACTGGCGATTGGGGAAGAGTCGCGAGTTCAAAAAATGCGCGACGAGCGGATCCCACCACGCGGGGTGATTCGCATAAACCAAGAGCGGAGCTTCAGCGGTAACGTCACGATCGTATCGCGAGTGCCTAGCAATGGCCAAACTGTGAAAATGCCGCTTCAGGTAGGAACCTAAAAAGCGGTGGAATCCATGTTGAAACCAAGCGGTTACCGGGGGCGGCGATTGTTCAGATTCTTTCAAAACAAAGGTTCGCTCTAGCGGTGACTCGCGGATTTTCCGGCGTGGAGTTTTCCCGAACGAACGTCGCTGTCGAGTGAGTCTGCGGCGATCCAGCCGCTCATCATCACCATCGGCATACCCGGTCCCGGGTGCGCGGCACCACCGGCGAGATACAACCCCTTCACGTCCTTGCGGCGGTTCGCGGGCTTGAATGCGCCGAGAAACTTGCCGTGACTCGCCAATCCGTAAATCGCGCCGTTGAGCACTCGGTAGCGATTGTGAATTCCTTCCGGGGTCAACGAGGCTTCATAAGCAATCTCGTCGCGAATCCCCCCCATTCCCGCCGTCGACTCGAGCTTGTCGAGAATCACTTCACGGTACTTGGGTAGCATCTCTTTCCAATTGTGTCCGGGTCGCAAGTAGGGCGTGTGGACCAGGATGTAGAGTGCTTCGCAGCCCTCCGGTGCGACATCGGGCTCACTGATCGACGGGGCACAAACGTAGGCGGTCGGATCGGGAGCCGGTTCGCCGCGACGGTAGATATAGTCGAACTCTTCTTCGGGGTCGCGCGAGAAAACAAAGTTATGATGCAGGAGTTGTTCATAGCGGCGCTTGAGACCGAGGTAAAGCACGACCCCGCTGCACGCCGGCTCATGTTTGTTTTTCTTCTCAAACTTGGTCGCTTGCGGCGTTCCACTGAGCAGTTCCGTGTAGGTACGAACCGCATCGCAATTACTGATCACGGCATCGCAAGCGATCTCCGCACCGTCGGCTGTGGTAACGCCGGTAACGCGCTGTCCGTCGGTATTGATCTTCATCACGTCGGCGCCGGTGCGAATTTCGACGCCGAGTTCACTGGCCAAGCGACCGAGAGCTTCGGGTACGGCGCGCGTGCCACCGATCGGGTACCAAATGCCTTCCTCGGTTTGCATGTGCGCGATGCTGCAAAGTACCGCGGGTGAAGCGTACGGAGACGAGCCAACGTATTGGGTGAAGTGATCCATCATCTGAGAGACGCGATGATCGGGAACGTGGCTACGGACGACCGAGGCGACGCTGCGACCCATGCGCAGCGATAGCACGTCCTTGAGCACGGCGGCGGAAAACGCACCGCCGACGTCCATCGTGTCCGCCAAACCACCGACGCTGCGCCAGAAGAAGAAACGATCCGAGACGCCATGAAGCTGTTTGCTCAGTGCGATGAACTTTTCGTAACCGGCACCGCTAACGTCACTGCCCGTGAACTCATTCAACCGCGTTTTCATCGCGTCAACATTAGCCACGAGATCGAGCACGGTGTTGTCGGCGGGTGACCCTTTCGAGCCGCCCTGGAAGAAGCATCGCCACTGGGGATCAAGAGCCACGAGCTGCATGTAGTCGTCGAGTTTTCGCCCCGCTTCGGCGAAGATTCGCTTCAGCACGCTGGGCAACGTCAAAATCGTCGGTCCCATGTCGAAACGGTAGCCATCGGCGTGATGTGCCGCGGCTTTGCCACCGATCCAATCATTTTTGTCGAGCAACGTGACGTGGTGCCCGCGCGCGGCGGTGACGCACGCCGAAGCGAGTCCTGCCAGACCGCTGCCCACGACGACGACCCTCAACCCACCTGTCCGTCCGGCTGCAGATCCGCTCGATCGAGTCGCTAGTGTGGCTGGTTCGGACATGATAATCCCAAGAAATACGGTTTGGTTGGTAACTCGTTCGCGCGGCTCGTTGGATGTTCTAACGCCACCCAGTTTTGACCGCCGTGATCAACCGACGCAAGCCCGCCAATCGTCGAGACAAGCTGCCGGAGTGGATGATTTGTAGCGAGCCGAGAAGTGTCTCCGCGTCCGCAGGGCGGCGCTGACTCAAATGTGGTGCCAATCGACTGCGTCGCTCACTCACCGTTCTCGCCGCTGTCATCGCGAGCAATCCCTCCGGACCCCGGGTCACGCCGAAACCGCTGTTGCCGCGACCGCCGAACGGCAATCGAGGATCGGCGGTGGGTGCGATCAAGTCATTGATCACGACGGAACCGACTTGCAACCGACTCGCGAAACGTCGCGCCGCCGCCGATCGACCGAAAACCGACGCCGCCAACCGATACGGACACTCGTTGACCATTTGCGTTACCGCAAGGTGCCCCTCGGCCGAGTCGATGGCACGGACGCGGATCACGCTGAGCACGGGGGCGAACAGATCCGAGTTCGCCACCTCATCCGTGCTCGAGATGCCATCCAACACCAACGGCCTCATGCGGCCGGTCGACCGAAGTTCGCTGGCGTCAAAACGGCCGAGCACGTCTCTAGCGCCCCCGGCGATCGAACGCTCGAGAAGTTCGGCAAGCGAAGCACGCACGGCTGCGTGAACGATCATCGTCGGTGCCTGGTCCGTCCGCCAAGGCCGTAAAATATCATTCAAAATGGTGTCGGCTTGCGTAGCATCAACGATCAACCGGCGTGGGCCGATGCACGTCGCCCCGGCATTGAAACTCAAGCCGAAGCGAATCGCCCTGGCCAACAAATCCAAGTCTGCCCCGTCGAGCACGACGACAGCGTCACAACCGCTGAGTTCCATCAAACACGGTGTTAGCGACTGTGCGGCGCGGGCGAGAACCTTGCGTCCCGTTGCTGCGCCCCCCGTCAACACGACCAAGTCGACTCCCTCATCCATCGCTCGCGTGGCCGCATCGGTCGAACTATCGAGCAACGTCAAGCAATCACGTGGCACGCCCGCGCGGTAAAAACAATCGACGAGTTCGCCGCTCGCCGCTTCACTGCCCAGCGCCGGCTTGAGCAGCACCGTGTTGCCCGCCGCCAGTGCTTGCGCGATTTGCGTTCCTGATAATAGCAGCGGGTAGTTCCATGTTCCCAGGATCAACACCTTGCCGAGCGGATCTCGCTGCACTTGGCTGCGCACACCCCACAACCAAAGCGGTCGCCCCCAAAGCGGTAGCCGCCTCGGTGCCAGCACGCTTGCACCACGCTTGCCGATCCAACGCAATGCATCCGCCAGAGGAACCAACTCGCCGGCGATCGTTTCCACATCATCCGTTCGTTGGTCGCTACGACACGCGTGCACCAACGCATCGGCCGCCGCCGCGATCTCTCGAGCCGTTTGTGCGACAATTCGGCAACGCTCACGATGCGAGGCGAGGTTCCAGCGCTCGCCATCGCTATACTGTCGATGCGGTGACATCTTTCCAGGCGGAAACAATGCTGCCGATGTCGAAGCATTTCCGATTTCTCCCGCGTTTCCCCGTGAGTCCGTTTGATGAGCGTCAACCATCCGAATCACCCTCTCGTCGCATCGATGAACCATCGCTGGAGCCCGTATCGTTTCGAAGCTCGAACCGTGGAGGATGACAAGTTACTGGCGTGCTTGGAAGCGGCACGATGGGCCGCGAGCAGTTACAACGACCAGCCGTGGTCGTGGATCATCGCTCATCGTCAAGACCCAACGGAGTTCGACACGATGCTCGGCTGCCTACTCGAAGCCAATCAAGTCTGGGCCAAGCACGCGGGTGTGCTCATGATCACCGTTACGCGAACCACGTTCCGAGCCAACCAGAAACCCAATCGCGTCGCCCTGCACGACCTCGGTCAAGCATCCGCACACCTGGCGCTGCAAGCGGCATCGTTGGGATTGCAAATCCATCAAATGGCGGGACTCAATTTAAGTGTGGCCCGGCAAACCTACGGCATCCCCGAAGGCCATGAGCCACAAACGGCGATCGCCATCGGCTACCCCGATCTTTCCGAGCCGAACACGGACGAGGCCAAAATGCTGCACCAACGAGATACCGGTCCGCGAGCGAGACTTGCCCTCCGAGAACAAACATTCGCGGGAAAATGGGGTCAACCCGCTGTTTTTCTGCCTTAATCCACAATTCGAGTCGAATTCCGGCGAATCCCCGCCTTCTTCCCCGCAAAAAGGGCGAGATCCCCACACGTCAGTCTCGGGTCACGCGCTCGAGTGCCATCAAAATCAAGCCTCCCGAGAACACCCACAAGGACTCGCCGATCGTCCACCACAGCGGCAATCCCGCTTGCCAATTCACCATTCCCTGCAGCAGCCCGAATAGGATCGTGCCCACCGCGATTGGAAGCACGAGCGGGCGGTAACGCGGCAAATCGAGCACGACCAACCACAGCGCCACGCCCACGAATCCGTAGAGCAGTGACAAATGACGCGCCAGATAAAACGTGAGCGGTGAATGCGGAAACGGATCGAAACCGAGCGTTTCGGCAACTTC